>NZ_CDWTNB010000118.1:0-12651 GCF_977947065.1 Frankia sp. CgJB1 | reverse complement strand
AGCCGGGCATCGCGGCGCTGGCCGCCGGGAGCGTCAGCCCGATCGCGACCGTCGTGCTGGTGGCGGTGACGCTGTTCGGCGCACAGCCGGTGTCAGGATGCCGGGCAGCCTTGGTGGATCTTGACTGATTCGTAGTACTTCTTCGCCTCGAGATGTAGGGGTACCAGGCAGTAGGCGGGATTGGTCCCTACCGTCTGGCGGCTTGTTAGGAAGTGCCGGCCTGCGTCGTCGGGCCACAGTGCGCGTTCGAAGACGGCGCGCTGGTTGGTGAGGGCCTGGGCGGTGTAGCAGACCAGGTCGGGGTCTGTGGCCTCGGTCGCGACGATGCCGTTGGGTATGGCGACGGTGGAGGCTGGTTCGATGCCGGGGTAGTCCTGGGGCCCGATGGTCTGGTTGCCGTAGATCTGCCCGCGGGCGAAGCTGTTCCCTGCCTTGGACCGGTAGAAGTTGTCCCATTCGGTCTCCATGGCCCGCTGGTAGCCGGCGAGGGGGAGCAGGCGCAGGCCTACTCCTTCTGTTGCTTCCCGGTAGATTTCGTCGGTGGGTGCTCCGCCCGACCACAGCACCGCGTCGACGTGCCCGGCGCGCAGTGCTGCTAGGCCGTTGACCAGCGTCATCGGCTCAGGTGTGGCAGGCGTGAGGGAACAGGCAGAGGGCTGTGGGCCGGCGGCGAGCTGAATCTGGCGGAAGAGAACCTGCCCGATCTGGAAGGTTCCGGAGTCCGGGAGTCCGGTGGCGACGCGTGTTCCGGAGCAGAGCTGGTCTGCGGTAGTGATGTCGGAGCCTTGGCGTAGGACGAGTTGCAGCAGGTCGAACCATAGCGGTCCGACCGAACGCAACTCGTCTATCGGGGAACCGGCGAACTGCGACACAGCGTAGCGGGCGTCGACCGCTGTTGTGAGCTGGACGATCGACAGGCTGCAGCGTGCGTTGGGGTCGCGCAGGGTGTTCAGGTTGTGGGCGCTGCCGATCGTCGTTACGACGTTCACCTTCGTGCCGGGATAGGCCGTGCGGAGGAGACCGGCCAGCGCCTCGCCGTACTTGTTGTAGGGGCTGTCCGGCTGACCAGTCATGATCGAGACACTGTCGCATTGGCCTATCGCAGCAATTTTCGGCCCGGATGGTGGGGCGGGGTCGGGATCGCCTCCCGGCCAGGGCGGCCACGTCGTCACCACAACCACGACCACGACGGCAAGGGTCCGCCGCGGGTGGGCACGAACCCAGTGCCAGACACCCCGCCAAGCGTGAATGACAATAGTGGAGCGGCCACTGTGTGATGGGTCCACAGGCGGAACCGGGCCAGGCCAGGGAGGCTTAGGGAAGGGCGGCGCCTTGCTTGGTTTTTCCCTGCCCTTGCGCAGGGAGTTGATCTTCTTGGTGAGGCGGGTGGTGGCGGCAGGCTCGTCGAGGCCGAACAGGTCCAACGAGACGATCTGGCGGAGCGGATGCGGATCAGGCAGAGGGCAGTTGGTGATCTTGACGGGTATCAGCCTGCTGGCGAAGCCCAGCGGGTCGGCGGCGTGGACGGCGCGCCATTCCGTCTGGACGCGGTCGGAGGTCAGGTAGGCCTCGGAGAGCACGGCGATGGTGCGCGCGGCCTCGGTGACGCCTTGCTGGATGCGGAAAGCCCAGATCGAGCCAGGGATGGAGTCCCAGGCCTGGATCAGTACCCGGTAGCCGGCCGCCTCCAGCTGCCAGGCGACCCACTCCGCCCACTGCTGATCGGCCGCGGTGTAGGAGACGAAGAAGTCCGTCTTCGCCGGCCCCCCGCGGTGTCGTCGTCCGAGGGTTGGATCCCCGTATCCACGCCCATGCCCTACAGCATGCCATCCGGTCACGAACCGCTATAGACCCGCCGTCCCGGATGTGAGTCGAACGCGCGACTCCGCCAGCCTCGGTCCTCAAGGAACGCGGGGAGTGCCGTCCTCGCCCGGATAGCATTTCTTGCCGACTTAAGAAAGGGGCGCTCGGTGGTGATCGACAGCATGAACGCCGAACCGGATGTGGATCCGGTCGATCTGACTGTCGAGGTGGCCGAACCGGACGCGGAGCTGGCCGCGGAACGCGAGCACCTCCGGCGCAGCCGGCGGGCGCTGGCGGGGATGCGGGCCGAGATCGAGGGAACGGAGATCGCCGCGGGCGACGCGGTCGTGGACAAGGTGACGAACGCCTACCTGAAGCTGGCGAAGCAACGGCGGCTCGCCAGCTTCACCGAGCAGGAGGATTCGACGCCGCTGTTCTTCGCCCGGGTCGACTACGGGCCCGACGCGCCCCGGGTCCCCGGCCAGCGCTTCTACCTCGGGCGGCGGCACGTGCGCGAGGCTGCCGGGGACGATCCGCTGGTCGTCGACTGGCGCACCGAGGTCGCCCGGCCGTTCTACCGGGCGCATCCGGGCGACCCGATGGGGCTCACGGTCCGACGCAGGTTCGGCTACGACGGGGCGGAGCTCACCGCGTTCGAGGACGAACCGCTCGTCCCCCGCCGCCCGGCAGCGGGAAAGCCGGCGGCGGGAAAGCCGAAAGGCAGCGGGAGAGGCGACCGGGCCGGCCGGCGGCCTGCTGGACCGGGAGATCGAGCGGCCTCGCACCGGGCCGATGCGTGACATCATCGCGACGATCCAACCCGAGCAGGACGAGATCGTCCGGGCGGATCTTGCCGTGAGCGTGTGCGTCCAGGGCGCCCCGGGGACGGGCAAGACCGCCGTGGGGCTGCACCGGGCCGCCTATCTGCTCTACGCCCACCGCGAGCAGCTGCGGCGCTCCGGGGTACTCGTCGTCGGCCCCAACCGCGCCTTCCTCGGCTACATCGCCGCGGTGCTGCCCTCCCTCGGGGAGTTCACGGTGCGGCACAGCACCCTCGACGACGTGGTGGGCGCGGTCGCCGTGCGTGGCACGGACCCCGACGACGTGGCCGCGCTCAAGGGCGACGTCCGGGTGGCGACGGTGATCCGTCGGGCGTTGCACGGGGCGATCCGCCTGCCCACCCGGCCGGTCTCCGTGGACACCCGGGTCGGCCGGTGGACGGTCGGCGCCGACGAGTTCGCGGACTTGGCCGCCGACCTGATTGCGCAGCTGCGGGCGGGCGCGTTGCGCTACGGCACCGCCCGGGCACGCCTGGCCGGCCGGATCGCCGAGTCTGTCCGCCGCCGGGCCGAGGCGAGCGGACACTTCTTCACCGACGGGGCACTGCGCACCCTCGCCCGCGGCCGGGCCGTCCGCGAGGCCGTCGAGGCGGTCTGGCCGCGGGCCGACGCGCCGGGCCTGGTGCACCGCCTGCTCACCGACCCGGCGTTCCTGGCGTCGGCGGCCAGCGGGGTGCTCACCGGCGACGAACAGCGCCTGCTGCTGACCGGCGCACCGCGAGGCGGGGCCCGGACGGCGTGCTGGTCGCTCGCCGACGCGTTCTGCATCGATGAGGCCCGGGACCTCATCGAGAGCGAACCGGGCTTCGGGCACGTGATCATCGATGAGGCGCAGGACCTCTCCGCGATGCAGTGCCGCGCGCTCGGCCGCCGCTGCGCGGACGGCTCCGCCACCGTCCTCGGGGACATCGCCCAGGGCACCACCGGCTGGGCCGCGACCTCGTGGCCGACGTTGCTGGCCCATCTCGGCAAACCCACGGCGCACCTGGAGGTGCTGACCCGAGGCTACCGGGTGCCCGCGGAGATCCTCGACTTCGCGAACCGGCTCCTGCGCCACATCGCCCCGGATCTGCGCCCGGCGATCTCGGCGCGGACCACGCGCGGCGCGTTGACGACGGCCCCGACCACCCCGGAGGGGCTCACCGCCGCGGTGGTCGACCACACCCGCCGGACCCTGCCCCACCCCGGCTCGCTGGCGATCATCATGGCCGACCGGGAGGTGGCGGCACTCGCGGCGGCGCTGGACGCCGCGCGGCTGCCGATCGTCCCGCTCGACGGGGACACCCCACCCGGGCGGGCCTGCCTCGTGCCCGCCTCGCTCGCCAAGGGACTGGAGTTCGACCATGTCATCGTGGTGGAACCCGCCGCGATCGTGGCGGGTGAGGCGCGGCCGTTGCAGGGGTTGCGCCGGCTCTACGTCGTCCTCACCCGCGCCGTGAGCGCCCTCACCATCGTGCACGCCGACGTGCTGCCCGCACAGCTGCGGTGAGCGACCTTGCGGGCCCGATCCGGGTGGTTGCCGTGTCGCCACCGGACGAGTGGGAGAAACTGTCGATGTGGCAGATGAAGGGAATGTTCTCGGTGGGGAACTGGAGCCCTGCGGCACCGACCCGGTGACCGGCTTCTACCGCGACGGGTGCTGCAGCACCGGTCCGGAGGACCTCGGCAGCCATACCGTGTGCGCGGTGGTCACCACCGAGTTCCTACGGCACCAGCGGCAGGTCGGCAACGACCTGTCGACGCCCCGACCCGAGTATTCCTTCCCCGGCCTGCGCCCGGGTGACCGCTGGTGCGTGGTCGCGGTGCGGTGGCTGCAGGCCTACGAGGCGGGGGCCGCCGCGCCTGTCGTGCTGGCCTCGACGCACGAACGCGCCCTGGAGATCATCCCGTTGGAGGCGCTGCACGCCCACGCCGTCGACGTGCCCGCCGACCCACGATCGCTCGGCTGACCTCGGCCGGCCCCGTCGGTCGCCGGCCCCGCCCGTCGATGACCTCGGGTTCGAGGCCCACGGTGAGCCAGTCGGCGTAGGACAGGCCGGTGATCTCCTCGAGGCGGGCGATGTCGTCGACGAAATACGGCAGCACGGCGCGGCGCTGCTCGGGGGTGAGCTTCGGGCGCCCGCCCTTCTGCCGCTGCAACGCGGTGAGCAGCGGACCGCGGAAGGTCCTGCGCACGGGAACCGGGAAGTGATGCCCGATCCGCCCGCCGGTGCGCAGCGCCGCGCGCAGCACGCTGTTCACGGGGGTGTCCGCGACGAACGGCGTGACGTTCTCGGCGGGCACCAGGTCCACCAGACCCGTCTCGACGCCGAGGAACTCGCAGACCCGGTCCAGCGTGGCGGCGGGGGAGTCGCGCAGGTCCCGGTAGCGCAGCAGCAGGACTTGGTCGCGGGAGAACAGGGTGAACAGATGGCTGAGCTGCTCCCCGTACAGGCCTAGGGAGACGTAGTGCCAGAACTGGGCCCAGCCGGCGTCCCGGCGCTCACGCTCCAGGGCACAGGCCTGGACGAAGTCACGTTCCGGCTCCAGCCCCGCCGCCCACAGATGGGTCCAGTTCGAATGCGCGCGGTCGACCGGGTTGCGCAGCATGACGATGATCCGCGCCTTCGGCAGGAACCGCCTGACCCGGTTCTGGGCGTCCAGGTCGTAGAGGTAGAACGGAGTAGCCTCGCCCTTGAGCGTCCCCGCCGGAGCGGCATCGAACAGCGCCTCGTAGTCGGCCCGCCGCCACACGTGCTCCTGGTACGTCTGGGCGTCACCGGGGCCGCCCCGGGCCGGCGGCGGCCCCTGTGACAGGAAGAACTTCGGCTCCTTCGCCGACGGGAGGAACAGCGCCGGGTGCCGGACGAGTGCCGCGTGCAGCGCCGTCGTTCCGGCTTTCGGCACGCCGATCACGAGGAAGTCGGGAAGGGCCATATGACGGGCGCTCCTGGACGACTGGGGTCGATGAGCGACTGGGGTCGGCCGTAGGCAGCCCCGGGGCCGGGGTACGCACCTCGCATATTCCAGTAATCCGACCGGGGACCTCAAGATGGTAGCGGTCAGGGCGGGACGGCGTGAACGGAACGGAACGTTCGTCATCCTTACCCCGCCGGTAGGGTTGCTGCGTGGTAATGAGCAAACAGCACCTGGTGGCGACGACCGTACCGCTCCCCGGACTGAGGCCTGCCGTGACCGTGGTCGCGCCGCCCGGTGACGGCCCGGGGTACTGGGCCGGCGCGCCGTGCGCCATTACGGTGGATAGCGTATTCTATCTGGCCTATCGGCTGCGCCGTCCCATCGGGATCGGCCGGGGTTTCGGCGTCGTCATCGCCCGCTCCACCGACGGGGAGAGCTTCACCGAGATCGCCGTCGTGCCCCGGGACCCGTTCGGCGCCGAGAGCCTGGAGCGGCCCGCTCTGGTGGTGACCCCGCAGGGATCATGGCGGCTCTATGTGAGCTGCGCGGCTCCGGGCAGCCCGCACTGGTGGGTGGACCTGCTGGAGGCCGACGACCCCGCGGCGTTCGACCCGGCCCGCCGCCGCACCGTCCTGCCCGGAGATCCGGCCAGCCTCGCCGTCAAGGACCCGGTCGTGGTCCATTACGGCGGGCAGTGGCATCTGTGGGCCTCCTGCCACCTGCTCGACGACCCGCTGGCGACGGACCGGATGGACAGCCGCCACGCCACGAGCCCGGACGGCATGACCTGGACCTGGACCGGAACGGCGCTGGCGCCCCGGCCCGGCTGCTGGGACGCCCGCGGCGTGCGGATCAGTTCCGTGCTCACGGGCGGCTCCCAGCCGGTCGCCCTGTACGACGGTCGGGCCACCGCGGCGGAGAACTGGGCGGAACGCACCGGCCTCGCCGTCGGGGTGACCGTCGACCGGTTCCACGCGGTCGGCACCGAGCCGGTCGCGGTCTGTCCGGACGGGGACGGCGCCCTGCGCTACGTCAGCGTGGTCGAGCTCCCGGACGGCGGCCGGCGGCTGTACTACGAGGCCTCCCGGCCGGACGGCAGCCACGAGCTGCGCACGGAGCTGCACCCGGCCCCCTGAGCTGCCCCCGGTGTCCTGAACGCCGTCGTTTTCCCTGGTTGGCGGCGTCTTGGCGGGGGTGCTGCCGGCCTTAGGGAGGGGCCGCGTCCAGGGAGAGGCACGGCGGTGCTCGCGCGACGAGGGCGCGCTCTGCCCGCGGGTTCGGGTCAGGCGATGGCCGTTCGGATGGGTTCGCGGTCAGTCAGGCCCACGCCGCCGCGCGGAGCATCGGTCTCCCCCTTTATCTGACGGAAGATCGAGTCGTTGTCCCAGTACGCGCGCTCGGCGATGATTTTGTCCGGTTCCTGGTCACTGAAGATGTAAAGCACAACGCCTTCAAAATGAACCGGACGACCCTGAGGGGCGATGCCGGCGAACTCGCCCTGATGTGTCCCTGCCAGGGTCACCTCTCGCCAGGAGTAGCCGGGGAGGTCGTATTCTCCGGTGACAGTGACGATGAAGTCCGGTAGGGCAAGAGCGAGCGTTTCGTAGAACTCCTGAACGCCGTTGATTCCTTCGTAGCGGGCATTTAGCGGGACGACGTCGTAGAAGGCGCGCTTATCGCGCAGGAAGGTGTCGTAGACCTTCTCCCAATCCTTGGCATTCTCCTGGCGGATGTGCTCCTCGATTGTCGCGCGCTGCCAGGAGATACGCTCCTCGGTGGCAATAGTGGTCATGGTCGTTATTTCCTTGTCCTTCTCGTAGAAGGAGAATTCGTTGCGGATTCATCGTACAACAGGTTTGGGTGCGGAACAGTTCGGCTCTTCGAATTACGGTGCATGTCGTAATTAGGCGGGCACGCGTGGCGTGGAGTTCCGGGATGCGGCCAGCAGGGCCGGGTGGACCGGGACGCGGCGTTGCAGCATCCGCCATGCTGGAGCGGAACGTGCCGCCCGCACCGGTGATGATCGCGACCGTCAGGTCCCTGCGGCCCTTGCCGGTTTCTATCGTGGCGGTGACGCCAGGGCTCGGGGGCGCGCGTGCCCGCGGGTCCGCCCGGTCGGCGGGGGAGGTGGGGGCGGTGCGCGAGATCGCCGGTACCCTGCGCCGGTGGCGGGCGGCGGGCACCGCGTTCGCCGTGGCCACGGTCGTCGATGTCCGGGGCAGCGGGCCGCGCCAGCCGGGTGCGGCGATGGCCGTGGCTGCCGACGGCGAGGTCGTCGGCAGTGTGTCCGGCGGCTGCGTGGAGGGCGCCGTGTACGAGGTGGCCGCCGAGGTGGTCCGCACGGGGGCGCCGGCCTTCGAGACCTACGGGATCTGCGACGACGACGTGTTCGCCGCCCGGCTCACCTGCGGCGGCGTCATCGATCTCGTTGTTACGCCGCACCTGCCGCACCTGCCCGACGGGTCAGATCTGTCGCCCCCACCGGGCCAGCCGGACCTGGGGCCATCGCCGCTCGACGCGGTCCTTGCAGCGATCGCCGCCGACGAGCCGGTAGCCCTGCTGACCGTGGCCGGTGGCGAGCGGCTGGGCAGCCAGGTCGTAGTGTGGCCGGAACGGACCGCCGGTTCGTCGGGTGCGTCCGAGGTGTCCGAGGTGTCCGGGCTCGACGAGGCCGCGGTCGACGACGCCCGTGGCATGCTCGCGGCCGGGCTCAGCGGCCTGCGTCACTACGGTCTCCACGGGCAGGGGGGCCGCCACGGGCAGCGGCGACCCGACGCGGTACCGGTGTTCGTCCGTTCGTTCGCGCCCCCGCCGCGGATGCTGGTCCTCGGGGCGATCGACTACGCCGCCGCGGTGGTCCGCATCGGGCGTTTCCTCGGTTACCGGGTGACGGTGTGCGACGCGCGGCCGGTCTTCGCCACTCCTCGCCGGTTCCCCGACGCCCACGAGGTGGTATGCGAGCGACCGGCGGCGTTCCTCGCCCGCACCGAGGTCGACGCGCGCACGGTGATCTGCGTCCTCACCCACGACCCCAGATTCGACCTCCCGGTGCTGCGCGCGGCGCTGCGCTCCCCGGCCGGATATGTTGGGGCGATGGGGTCGCGGCGCACCCACGCCGACCGGCTGCGCTCACCCATCGGACTGGATCTGGGCGCGCGCACGCCCGAGGAGACGGCCGTCTCCATCGCCGCGGAAATCATCCAGAACCGGTGGCGTGGATGCGGCCGCCCGCAACGGGCGTCCGCATCCACGCCGAACCCGGCGAGGCCGCGGACGGGTGCACGGGAACAGCAAGATAATCAACGGTGTTGACGATCATCCGTATTCAAGATCATAAAAAAACGAGACAACTCTCCCAGCCCCAGTTCTCCAAATCCGACACCCCAAACATGATCGACGGGGCCGTGGCGGGAGCTGGCCGGAGGGGTGGCGTACGTGCGCATCGCGATGTCGCTGGGGTACAGCGGAGATTTCGAGGAGACCGTCTCGGGGCTCGCCGACTACGAGAAGGCCGGGCTCCAGGTCATCCAGGTCGCCGAGGCCTACAGCTTCGACGCGGTCAGCCAGCTGGGGTTCCTCGCCGCCCGGACCTCGCGCGTCGAGATCGCCTCGGGGATCATGCAGCTCTACACGCGCACCCCGAGCCTCATCGCGATGACCGCCGCGGGCCTCGACTTCGTCTCGCGCGGGCGGTTCACCCTCGGGATCGGCGCGTCGGGGCCGCAGGTCATCGAGGGTTTCCACGGTGTCCCCTACGATGCCCCGCTGGGCCGGACCCGCGAGACCATTGAGATCTGCCGGAAGGTCTGGCGCCGGGAGGTCCTCGAGTACCACGGCCGTCACTACGACATCCCGCTCGCCGCGGGGCGGGGGACCGGTCTCGGCAAGCCTTTGAAGATCATTAACCGGCCGGTGCGGGACCGGATCCCGATCGTGCTGGCCGCGCTCGGCCCGAAGAACGTCGAGCTCGCCGCCGAGCTCGCCGAGGGTTGGATGCCCGCCTTCTACCTGCCGGACAGCGCGGACGAGGTGTGGGGCGAGGCGGTGCGGGCCGGTACGGCCAGGCGGGACCCGGCGCTCGGCACCCTGGACGTCTGGGCCGGGGCCTCCCTGGCCGTCGGCAACGACGTCACCGCGCTGCGCGACACCGACCGGCCGCAGGTCGCGCTGTACCTGGGGGGCATGGGCGCGCGGGGCCGCAACTTCTACAACGACCTGGCCCACCGCTACGGCTACGCCGCGGAGGCGAAGCTCGTCCAGGACCTCTACCTCGCGGGCCGTAAGGGGGAAGCCGCCGCCGCGGTGCCGGCCGGCCTGCTGGAGAGGCTCTCCCTGATCGGGCCGCGCGGCTGGGTGGCCGAGCGGCTCGCCGTGTTCGCGGAGTCCGGGGTCACGACGCTCGCGGTCAATCCGGTGGCGCCGACACACCTGGAGCGGGTGCGTCTCATCGAGCAGATCCGCGAGCTCGCCGACGGCCTTTGATGGCTCTCCGCCTGAGGCGGGGGATTCCAAGATGACTTTTACGTCACGATAGGGTCATCGGCGTGGGCGGACCGCGGTGGGCGTATCGTGACGGCCCCGCCGTCACCGACGGTCTGACCAACGGTGACACGCGTGAGCAGATCGCGGCGGGTCCAGGGGTGGCGGATCTACCGGCGGCCGATCCGTACCCGTCCCGGTCCCGCGGCCGGATCAACGCGCTGTGGACGATCGTCGACCAGGTCGTGTCGAGTGGCACCAACGCGGCGATCAACTTCATCATCGCCCGCCGGGTCGACCCGACCGAGTTCGGTGCGTTCGCGATTGCCTACACGATCTTCGCGATCGTCGTCGGCCTGTCGCGCGCGGCTGCCACGGCGCCCCTGGGGATCAGCTACGCCGCCGCCGCCCCGGCCGCGTTCCGCGCCGCCGCTCGCGCCGCGTCCGGCCTGGCCCTGGTACTCGGTGCCGTCGTGGGCGCCGGCCTGATGGCGGTCGGTAGCGTCCTCGAGGGCGTGGTCGGGACGAACCTGATCGCGATGGGTGTGGTCATGCCGGCCCTGCTGGTGCAGGACGCCTGGCGCTACACGTCGTTCGCCCAGGGACGCCCCCTCCGCGCCGTCGTCAACGATCTCGTCTGGGCGGCCGGGATGGGCGTGGGCATCGTCCTGCTGGCCATTGGCGGGCCGGAGGCGGCCATCGGCGGGCGGGCCGCGGCCGGCGGCGCGCCGGTGATGGTCCTCGTCTGGGGTGCCGCCGCGGCGCTGGCCGCGGTGGTCGGCATCGGGCAGCATCGGGTCTGGCCCGCCCCGCGGCGGGCGCTCGCCTGGTTCGCTGGTCACCGCGAGACGACCGGCTTCATGACCGCCGAGTTCGTGACGGTCCAGGGGGCGCAGCAGACGTCGATTCTGATCATCGCCGGGATCGGCTCGCCAGCGCTCGTCGGTGCTCTGCGCGGTCTGCAGACCCTGCTCGCCCCCACGACGAACCTGGCCGTCGCGTTGATGAGCTTCGCGATCCCCGAGTTCGCCCGCCGCAGGGGCGCCCCGGCCCGTCGGATCATCCGCGCCGCCTACGCCGTGTCCGCGCTGGTGGTTGCCTCCAGCGTGCTGTGGACCCTCATCTTCCTGATCCTCCCCGACGATTTCGGGGCGGCCCTGCTCGGCGACACCTGGAGCCAGACCCGTGAACTCCTTCTCCTCGCGATGATCGCGCAGGCCGGGCCGGCGCTGTCGGTGGGACCGGTCGCCGTGCTCTACGCCTTCGGCCGGACCAGGCTCACCTTCTGGATCAATCTTTTCTTCACGCCCTTCCTGCTCGCCGGCCCGGTCACGGGCCTCCTCCTCGGCGGAGCCAAAGGGGTGATCATCGGTAACGTCATTGTGTTCTGGGCGACGATCCCGCCCTGGATCTACCAGCTCCACAAGCAGACCCGTGCCGTCGGCCGTGAGTGACCTCCCCGCCCGCGCGGATCCTCCGAGCCCGGGCGTGCTACCCGGCGGCGGACGAAGGTGTGGTCCCGGCCGGGGTCATTTCCCTGATCTTGGATCCGGCAAGCATGATGAGCGGGATCTGAGCTGCCGGACCGCACCGGGCCGGCCGTGTGAGGCCTTGGCCTTCCCCGGGAAGGTACGTCGCGGGATCGAGGAGGAGAGGAGGAGTGGCGACCTATCTGCTCGGCCTCGGTTCCGCGGTGTGTTTCGCGGTGGCCGCGGTGATCCAGCAGCGGGTTGCCTTCCGGGCGCCGCCCGATGACGTCCTGCGGCTGCGGCTGCTGCTGTGGTTGGTGCGGCAACCGTGGTGGGATGTCGGGGTCGCCGTCGCGGTGGTCGGCAGTGTGCTGGCCGCGGCGGCGCTGAGCCGGGGCGCGGTGGCCCTCGTCGAATCCCTGCAGATCTGCCAGCTACTGTTCGCCCTGCCGCTCGCCGCCCTGCTGGCGCAGCGGGCGGTGCCGCGCCGCGACTGGGCGGCGGCCGCGGCGACGGCCGGTGGCCTCGTGCTCTTCCTGATCGCCGGAGATCCGCACCCGGGCGATCCGGGGGCCGTCTCGACGTTCGGCTGGGTCCTCACCGGCGCGGTGGCCGGCGGGCTGGTGTGCGGTGCGGTGTGGGGGACGCGGCGGCTCACCGCTGCCCGGCGGGCCCCGATCCTGGCCACGGCCGTGGGCCTGCTGTCCGCGATACAGGCCGCCCTCACCAGCAGCATCGGTCACCTGCTGACCACCCGCGGGATCGATGCGGTCCTGGTGTCCTGGCAGCCCTGGTCGGTCGTGGCCACGGCGATTGTCGGTGCGTTGCTGCTGCAGAGCGCCTACGAGATGGCGCCGCTGCCGGCGTCGCTGCCCGCCGCGGTGAGCAGCGAGCCGCTGGCCGGGGTGGTGATCGGGGTGGCCCTGCTGGGCGGCGACCTGCGGCTGGCGCCCCTCGCGTTGGTCGGTGAGGTGCTCGGACTGGCCGTGATGGTCACGGGTGTCCGCACGTTGGCGACGTCTCCGCTGATCACCGGGCAGATGTCGCGGCTGGTGGCGAGGCAGGCCCAGGGGCGGCTGTCCCGGCTGGAGGAACAGGTGCACCATGACCTGGAGCGGCTGCGCGCCGACCTGCGCCGCAGCCGGCGGGCCGGCGTCCCGGGG
>NZ_CDWTNB010000117.1:0-12952 GCF_977947065.1 Frankia sp. CgJB1 | reverse complement strand
CCCCAGGGCTGCCGGCCCCAGGGCTGCCGGCCCCAGGGCTGCCGGGCCCCGGGGCGCGACCGCCGCGCCGCCCGGGGCGCGCGCGGCGCTCATGACCGCCGGTCAGGGCTGCCGGTCAGGGATACAGACCCCGGGTCTGGTGGGCGTCGGCCACCCGGCCGACCCCGATGACGTGCGCGGCGCTGCGCATGCTGATCTTCTGGGTCGTGGCCAGCAGGGAGACCTCGCGGTACGCGCGGTCCATCAGCGCCCGGAGCCGGTCGTTGACCTCGTCCTCGGACCAGAAATATGCCTGGATGTCCTGCACCCACTCGAAGTACGAGACCGCCACCCCGCCGCCGTTGGCGAGGATGTCCGGCACCACCAGGACGCCCCGGTCGTCCAGGACCTGGTCGGCCTCGGCGGTCACCGGGCCGTTGGCGCCCTCGACGATGATCGGCGCGCGGACCAGGTCGACGTTCTCGACCGTGATGACGCCCTCCAGCGCCGCGGGGACGAGCACGTCGACGTCGAGCTCCAGGAGCTCGTCGTTGGTGATCGTGTCGGTTCCCGGATAGCCGACGACCGTCTCCGCGCCGTCGGCGAGATAGCGGATGAGGGCGGCCGGGTTGAGTCCCTGCGGGTTGTAGATCCCGCCCTTCGCGTCCGAGACCGCGACCACAGTGCAACCGGCGTCGTGCAGGTACTGGGCCGCGAGCGCCCCCACCTTGCCGAAGCCTTGGACCGCGATTGTCATCGCGTGCGGGTCGCGCCCGGTCTCGCGCAGCGCGGCGAACACCGAAAGCTGCACCCCCAGGCTGGTCGCCCCGGCCCGACCGGCGGAACCGCCGATGGACAGCGGCTTGCCGGTTACCACGCCGGTGGCGGTGTACCCGGTGTGCGCCGAGTAGGTATCCATGATCCAGGCCGTGGTCTGCTCGTCGGTGCCCACATCCGGTGCCGGGATGTCCTTCTCCGGTCCGATCAACGGGACGAGTTCGGCGGCGTAGCGCCGGGTCAGGCGTTCGCGTTCCGGTAGGGAGAGCATCGCCGGTTCCACCGCGATGCCACCCTTGGCCCCGCCGTAGGGGATCCCCATCAGCGCGCACTTCCAGGTCATCCACATCGCCAGCGCCTTGACCTCGTCGAGGTCGGTGGTGGGGTGGAAGCGGATCCCCCCCTTGCCCGGGCCACGGGCGAGGTTGTGCTGGACGCGATAGCCGGTCAGCACGGTCAGCTGACCGTCGTCGCGCTGTAGCGGAACGCTGACGGTGATCGCCCGGCGGGGCGTGCGGAGCAGGTCGTGCATACTGTCGTCAAGGCCCAGATGACGAGCCGCGTTCGCCAGTTGAACGCAGGCCGTGTCCCATGCTGAGCCGGATCCGAGGATCACAGGCACCTCCGCGGCGCGTTTCGAGCCACCCTTCGCCGCCGAACGCGCCGCCCGGTCCGCCGGCCACGGCGCGCTCCGTTGCGCGCCGCGGTGGTGACTCGATATGGCGCAAACAATAGGTGACGGGAGATGCCGTCTGTCGGGTGCGCGCAGGGCGCGCCATCGCCCACCAGGCACCTCCGGGTACGGTCGCGAGCGTGCGCGCGGACCCGTCGAGCCGCCTCCCGGTGCCGCGGCGGGCCGGGGGGCCGGCTTTGTCCGCACCCGGACGGCTGGCCGCGCTCGCCCGCCCCGGAGCCGGCACCCCCGACCGGTCAGCCCGGCGCCTCTGGGCATGGTGGCTGGTCAGCCGTGCCGTCCTCGTCATCCTGGTGGTGACCGACCAGGCGTTCGGCATGCAGCAGAGCGTGCTCGGCGATCTACACATCTATGCGGAGTGGGGCCGCGGGCTCGGTCGCGGCGAGGGGATGCCCACCGGTGACGACCGCTGGCAGTATCCGCCGGGCGCGGCAGTTGTGTTCGTGTTGCCCGACGTAACTCACGCCTATCTGGGATTGCCCTATCGAGCGGTGTTCATTGGGATGATGGTGGCCGTCGACGCCGTCCTGACCGCCGCGCTGGTGCGTCGCTCGGTCCCGGCGGCAGGGTTCTGGGTGGCCGGTCTCACCGCGCTGGGACCGGTGGCGCTGGCCCGTTTCGATCTGCTGCCGGCCGCGGCGGCGGTCGCGGCCGTGCTCGCGCTCGCCGCGGGCCGGCCCGGCCGGGCGGGATTTCATCTCGCCGCGGGCGCGCTGCTCAAGATCTGGCCGGTCCTGCTGCTGATCGCCCTGTCCCGTCCGCCGCTCCGGTCTCCGGGTCGGTCGGCGCCCCCCGATCTGCCCCCCGGCCGGCCCACTGGCCGGCCCACTGGCCGATTCCCGGCGCCCTCGCCGGACTGGTTACGTCTTGCCGCCGGCGTCCTGTGCGCCGTCGGGGGGCTCGCGGCGCTGTTCGCGGTCACCGGGTGGTGGCGGGACGCGTTCGGGTTTCTTGGCGCGCAGCAGGCCCGCGGACTACAGGTGGAGGCGGTGGCCGCGACGCCGTTCGTCGTCGCCCACATGCTCGGCCATGGAACGGCACCCGGCTATTCCTACGGTTCGCTCCAGTTCGACACCCCGCTGGCCCGCAGCGTGGCCACTGCATGCTCGTTGACCGAGATCGTAGTGATCGTCATTTCGGCCCTGTGGTGGTGGGGGTGGGCGCGTCCGCCCGCGGCGGCGGACGGCGTGGGCCGGGCCGGTGTGCTCGTGGGGCGCACACTCGCGTTGTTGCTTGTCGTGGTCGTGACCGCCCGCGTGCTCAGCCCGCAGTACCTCGTGTGGATCATGGCGCTCGTCGCGGTCTGGATCGCGATGGCCCGGCCCGCCGGCTCCGGTGGCCTGACCGTCCCGGCCGGTGGACCGTCGTGGCGGTGGGTGGCGCTGCTGTTGATCTGCGTCGTGCTCTCCCAGGTCGTCTATCCGTGGCGGTACAACGACGTCGTCCAGGGACGGATCATGATGAGCCTGGTCCTGGTAGTCCGCAACGTCGGACTGGTCGCCGTCTGCGGGTGGGCGTGGCGTGCCGCCGCCGGATCACGACCAGCGTGATGACCGTTCCCGCGGCCGCAAGGCCGGCGCAGCCGATGACGGCCAGGGACGTCTCGGCGCGCCCAAGCAGCCGCCAGGTCGCGGCGAGCGGCGCGAGGGTCGTCAGGCACAGCCAGGCCGACGTGACGACCACCAGGGCGGTGGTCCACCCCCCGAACCCCCCGACGATCCGTTCGATGGCTGCCCCGAGGCGCCTCATGCGGCGTGGTTGCATCCCCGGTGTCCCGGGGTGGGGCGCCGTTCCAGGGTGGGGCGCCGGCGGGGTTGACCGGGCGAGGGCCACGGCGACCGCGAGTGCCGGCAGGCACAGCGCGAGGTACCAGGGGTAGAGCACCGGGCTGCCGAGCGCCACCGCCAGCCCGCCGTAGCCGAGCACGATCAGGTCGTGCCGACGGCCGGTGCCCGAGCCGGGCTCGTTCCCGCCGGGCTCGTTCCCGCCGGAACCGGGCGAACCCCCGCCGGTGTACCCGCCCCGGTCCCGCCATGCGCGCAGGGCGAGCCAGGCCACCACCAGCGCCGCGCCGGCCAGGCACAGGGCCCGAGTCGCCCGCTGCGTTTCGGCGCCGGACGGATGGCGGCCGACCGGACCAAGCATGCCGCCGACCCCGTCGACCGCCGCGGCGAGAATCGAGGCTGGTGCGATCCCCGTGGTCAGGGCGCCCGACGTGGACAACGCGTGGATCCAGGTCGGACCGAAGCCGCCAGCCACCATGCTCAGCCCCGCGGCGAGCGCGACCGCGGCGGCATCGGCCGCGAGCAGCACGGGGCCGGCGCGGATCGGGCGTCGCGCCGGCCGGGCGGCCCGCAGATGCGCCAGCACCAGCCAGGCGACGCCGAGGAGGGCGGTTGCCTTGACGCTTCCGGCCACGCCGACCAGCGCCGTCGCGGCGGCGCCGAGCGCGGCCTGCCGAGCCGTCGGCGTGCTTTTTCCCTCCGGGCCGGACGCCGGTGCCGAGACGAGCCGTCGGCGGTCCACCACCAGCGCCGCCACGAGCAGCGCCGCGGCCGTTGCGTCGAGGTGGGCTCCGCCGATCAGGTGCACGACGACGACCGGATTGGCCGCGACGAGCACCATGACCAGGGCCCGTCGGCCCGGCTCCGGTCCGGCGAGCCGTAGCGTCAGGACGACCATCGCGATCGTTGCGAGGATCGCGACTATCTTGAGCAGCGTGACCGTCCCGGCCGGCCCGCCGCCGAGGGCCGCGGCGCTCTTCTCCACGGCGACCGCGGCACTGCCATAGGGCGCATGGGTGTTCCACCACCGGGGGTCGACGGCCCGGACGAACGCCGAGCCCGAGCCCTCAGCGGTCAGCAGGGCGGAGACGCCGTGTGTCGCCGGATCCAGGCCGAGCCTCGCCAGCTCACCCTGAGCGGCGTAGGCGTAGATGTCCCGGCTGAACAGCGGCGGGCCCACCGCGAACGGGAGGCTCCAGACGATCACTGCCGCGAGGGCGGCCCGCGGGGGGGTGCGGCCGGCGATCGTCGCGCGCACAAGCCCGCCCCAGCACAGACACAGAGTGATGATACCCAGGGCCGCCAAGCCGGCCAAGACGCCCCTTGCGGTATCCGACGGGGCCGCCGATGGGAGAATGCCCCACCAGGAGGAAGGGTCGGTCGTGTGCGGATCGCGCGAACCGAGCCGACCCTCGCTCACCATGGCCACGGCCGCGGCGCCGCCACCGGCGAGGACCAGCAGGGTCACCCTGGTCGGGGCCCGGATGCCGGCAGGTCGGGGCCGGCCGCTGCCTGGTCCGGACGGGACGGGCGTGGCCTGACGCCGCCTGCGGGGCAAGCTGTCGGGGGATGACCGGTCGGAGACGGCGGATGGACTGTCGTCGGTGCGTGGGGGGGTCGCGGGTGACAACGCTCGCGACCCCCGGTCCCTCGCCTGACGCCATCTCGGGGGGGCGGGCGGCGTCGACCGCCCCGGCGACGGGTGGGCCCGGGCACCCCGGGTCGGAGCCTCGCGTGGCCACACTGCCCCAGACCCCTTCCATCGCCCTCGAGCCGCCGCGGCACCGCGGACCGTTCGTGCGGGGTGTTCTCGCCGTCGTCGTGGCGGTTCGCCGCTGGCCCTGGATTCTGACCGCCGCGCTCTGCCTGCTGTGCATCGGTCTTGGCATCACCGGTCCGGACACCCCCGCCCAGGAGTACCGGGTCTGGCTGTTCCGGCACGGCGGAGTGGTGCTCTGGGACGATCAGTGGTACGGCGGTCACACCATCCCCGGCTACAGTGTGCTGTTCCCCCCGCTCGGTGCGCTTGTCGGGGTACAGCCGCTCGGCGCGATCTCCTGCGTCGCCTCGACGATGATCGTGATCCGGTTGCTCCGCGGTCCTGGCCGGCGGGCCGGGCATGATCTGGTCCTTGTCTGGTTCGCGGTCTCGACGGTGGCGAACCTCGTCGTGGGCCGCATGCCGTTCGCTCTCGGGATGGCCTTCGGTGCGCTGGCGCTGGTCGGCGCGCGGGAACGGCACACGAAGCTGACCTGGATCGGCGCGGTCCTGTCGTCGCTGGCGTCTCCGTTGGCCGGCGGCTTCGTGCTGCTCGTCGGCCTCGCGTTGCTGCCGACGATCGGATGGCGCCGCGCGCTCCCGTTCGTCGGCGCCGGATCCGGCATCATCGTCGCGCTCGCGTTTCCCGAGGACGGGTACCAGCCCTTTCCCGCGGTCACCTTCCTGTCGCTGTTGACCCTCATCGCGGTCGGCCTGCTCATCGTGCCCGGGCACGCCCGGCTCATCCGGCCCATCCGGCACGGCCTGTTGCTCTGGGCGGCCGCGGCAGTGGTCTTCTTCTTCGTGCCCACCCAGGTCGGCGGGAACATCACCCGACCGGCGACGCTGCTCGCCGGCCCCGCCGCGGCGTTGTTGCTCGCCGAACGCCGCCGCGTCCTCGCGGTCGCGGCGATCCCGCTGATCGGCTGGCAGATCGGGCCGGTGCACGGGGCGCTGCTCGTCCACGGCGATCCGTCCGGGTCGAAGGCCTACTACACCGAGCTCCTCGACTACCTCGACCGCGGCGCGCCGGTGCCGGCCGGGCGGGTGGAGATTCCCTTTACCCGGGCCCACTGGGAGGCGCGCTTCGTCGCCCCGTCCGTACCCATAGCCCGCGGCTGGCTGCGCCAGCTCGACAGCAAGTACAACGCGCTGTTCTACGACGGCACACTGAACGCCGAGACCTACCACGAGTGGCTGCTCGCCCGCGGCATCCGCTACGTCGCCCTCCCCGACGTCGAGCTGGATCCCTCCGCGGTCGCCGAGGCCAGGCTGCTGCGGGCCGGTCTGCCCTATCTCGAGCTCGCCTGGCAGAACGCGCACTGGAAGGTGTGGCTCGTCACCGACTCCCCGGGTCTGGTACAGGGACCGGCCTCACTCACCGAACTGGGGGTGAGTTCGGTCGCGGTCGACTTCCACGCGCCCGGGGTCGCCACGGTGCTCGTGCACTACACCCCCTACTGGCAGCTGTCGGGGGGCACGGCGTGCGTCTTCCGGGCGGCCGGGGGCTGGACGGGCATTCTCACCGAGTCGTCCGGACCGGTGCGCCTGTCCGCCCGGCTGTCCGTCGACGGCCTGACCCGCGCCAGCGCCCTGGACTGCCCGGTCGGTCAGCGTGTCTCCTGACCTCTCGGGGCGGCTGTCGGCGGGTGGGTGTCTCAGCCCCTCTAGGACGTCCGGGCGCCGGGCCGGGCGCCGGGTGTCCAGGTGACCGGATGTCCAGGTGACCGGGTGACCGGACGAACTCACCGGGCGGCGGGTTCGGACACCAGATCCGCGACGACGATGGTGGTGTCGTCCCGGGCACCGGCCAGCAGGGCCGCCTCGACGAGCGCGTCCGCGGCCCGTTCGGGCGGCTCGGGCCCCAGCGCGCTCAGCAGGCCGTCGAGCTGTTCCGGGCTCATCACCTTGGTGATGCCGTCGCTGGCGAGAACGACCCGGTCACCGGCGCGGACCGGCTCGCTGAAGATGTCCGCCTCGATCTCGTCAGCGAGCCCGACGGCGTTGAGCAACGGACCGTTGCGGATCGCGTGCGGTGTGGTCAGTGCCCGCGGCCGTCCCTTGCCGGGCTGCAACCACACCGAGCTGTCACCCACGTGCGCGACGGTGAGGTACTCGCCGGTGCTCTGCTGGCGCCCGAGGATGACGACGTCCAGCGTGCAGGCCATGCCGAGCCAGGCCGGCTCCTCGCGAGCCCGGGTCCGGACCACCCAGTTCGCCCGTTCCACGGCCTTGCGCAGGCCCTCAAGCGGATCCTCGGCGTACTGCGGGCGGAAACCCGCCACCGTGGTGACCGCCAGCGTGGACGCGATCTGGCCGGCAGCCTCGCCACCGACCCCGTCCGATACCGCCAGCAGCCCGTCGACGACGACGAACGCGTCCTCGTTGGGACCGCCGCGTCTGCCCCGGCGGGTGCGCCCCGCGGCGGCGAGTCGCAGCGCGGCGGCCGTCGTCTGCTCCGGCTCGATCGCCATGAGATCGCCCGCCTGCCCCCTCGGGGGAGTGGGCGGAGCCACGGGGATGGTCGTCGCCGTGGGGGAGCTCTCCCACGGCGTGTCCTCAACCGTTCGGGTCGGCTCGGCACCGCGCGGAGCCGGCGCGTGTTCCCCGGGTGGCGGGAGGGGATAGTCGCCGGTCGCCGGGTCGTAGTAGCGGGTGGCATCCGCCCGTTCGTCACCGAAGGCACCGGGCCCGAGGTGCGGCTGACCGGCGGGCGGTGGCGTCCAGCCGGTGGACTCGGGATCGCGGTCGCCTTCACCGCCGCCGACGGAAACCTGCGAGGTCACATCCCCTCCCCATGCCGCGCCTGCGTCCGGGACGCCGCTCGCGCTGTCCGCTGACCTGTCCGCCGCGTTGCCCGTCGCACCGGTTGCCGAGGAGACCGGCGTCGGCTCGGCGAAGCCGGGGACGATCCCGTCGGGCGGGGTGATGTCAGAGCTGTCACGGATCGGCACCGTACCGTATCGGTGGCGCTGATGGTCGAGGCCACGGGAGCGTCGCTGGTTCTCTCCGGGCCGGACGGGTCGGTTGTTGAGGATGACGAAGACCAGCCCACCCACCAGCAGCACCACAATGAGCATGATCGGTACCAGCGGGCTACCCATGGCCTCCGTCCTCGCCGTAGCAATTACGATCACGCTGTAGGACGTGTCGCCAGTCGTTTTCCTTCATACCTAAGGGCATCAACTCAGAAGAGACCGGGTATGTGTCGCGACACCGACACAAGTGCTGCGCATTGTTCCAGACTTGGGCGCGGCCGAGTAGGGCCGGCGCCCGGGCGGCCCCGCCGCGAGGCGGGCGCCACGAAGGATGCCTCCGGTGACGCCACGAAGGATGCCTCCGGTGAACGGTGACGGCCCGTGTCGGGGGCGCGAGACGGTGATTGTTCGCCGCCGCATCAGCGCACCACGGTGATGAAGATTACCAAGGTTAGGCACAACGTCACGGTGAGCACGGCGGTCATGGCGAGCCTGGTGGTTCTGGCGCGCCACGGGAGCAGGCGGCGCCTGAGCGGTGCGGGTCGGCTGATCGCAGCGATCACCTGGCTCTCGACGAAGCCGGGCAGCTCGCTCGCGGCCCGCAGCCGCGGGTCGTCGGGGAGGTAGAGCGCCACCAGTCGGCGCACGACGCGTTCCAGGTCGGCGGGGAAGGGGCGATCTGCCTCCGATCCCCGCACTGTTCGGCGGAAGTACCTCTCCGCCGCTCTGGCCAGCTTCGGATCCGTCAACGGCTCCTCCTCCGGATAGGCGGTTCCCTGGCCCGGGGCACCGTCCCGGCGGATGGCTTCGTGCAGATCCCAGGCGTCGTCCCAGTTCGGAACGTGTCGGACCAGCAGCCCGAAGACACGGGTCGCGTTCAGCTGGCCAAGCCGGCAGGCCCGGAGGAATGCGATCGCCGGATCGGGACCGTCCGGCCAGGTCGGCGAAATGCGGGCGGTGAGCTCCGCACCCAGGACATGTAGATCGTTCTCGAGCGCTCCGGGCGGACCGGGTTCGTGGGACGCGCCGGGCAGGTAGAGGCCGGCGATGCGCCGCACGGTCTGCGTCAGCGGCCCGTCGCCTCGTCCCGACGCGGCCTGGACTGCGATCAACCGATCGAAATACGGGCGGGCACCGGCTCCGAGCACCTCCGCATCAGGGGCCCGCGACGCGGGCTGGCCGGGTGGCCCGACCGGGGAGGCCCCCGCGTAGGCCCCCGCGTAGGCCCCCGCGTAGGCGATGTCATCGCGGATGTCCTCGGCGGTATGCCATCCCGGGGCGTAGAGGACGAGCAGCCGGAACGTATCGGCTCCTCGGGCATGGGTTTCGCGCAGCAGGCGCACGACTTTCGCTGCGGCCGACTCAGGGGGCCACTGCGACCCGCCACCCGTCGGCGCGGCGCCTGTTACCACTTCGTCTGCCAGGGCTCTGGCGAACTCGAAGCCCTCGGGCAGGCCGAACAGGTCGAAGAGGGCCCGCAGAGTCTGATGGATCAGATCGATGCGGCGCCCGGCCCAGACGGCGGGGTCTACCGCGGCCGCCGCCGGGATCGCGAGCGCGGCGAGCCCCGCGACCAGCCGGGTCAACATCTCCACGACCTCGCGCTGCATCGTCGTCACCGCGCGGTGCACCGCGTCGACGTAGGCAGCGCGGTCATGGTCGCTCTGGTAGGCGTCCGGGGCCAGCCGTCGAGTGATGGCCTGAGTGACGTCGCTCGCCGCGCGGGCCAGGACATCGGTACGGCGGCCGGGTGGGCGTGGGGCGACCGCTCCGAGGGGAGAGCGGGCGGGCTCGCCGCGCTGCGGCAGGTTGCAGTGCAGCAGGTTGCAGTGCAACAGGTCACGTAGCGCGGCGAGCTCGCGGAGGTCGGTGGGTGACTCGAGCGGATCGACGAGAGGGTCGTACGCCGCGTCGCTGAGGGAGATGCCCAGCGGGACGCCCAAGGCGGCGAGCAGCCGGTCGACCGGGTGCAGACGATCGTCCCAGTACGACCACTCCTGCCGATACGCCTCCGCGACGTGCCGGATGACGGCGTTCCCCGCGTCCCGTTCCAGCCGTTCCAGGTGCCGCCGTCCACCTGGGCCCGGATCGGTTGGCTGCGCGGTGGCCGATTCCGGTGTGGCGGGTGGTGGCGTGGCGGGTCGGGGGACGCGGCGCACGGTGACGGCGAGCCGGGTGGGGGCGGGTCGGGAAGTACCGGTAGGCGACGCCGACAGGTGGTCCGGCCGGGCGGCGCGCAGCGCCTCGGCGGTCTCCGTGGCCAGCCGGATCGCGTTGTCGCGCGCGGAGGTCATCCGATATCCCAAGAAGATCGACTCCAGGGCGGCCGCGAGCAGTGGGACTGCCTGGCGCAGTGGCTCGTCGCGGATCTGTGCGGGCGAAGGAACCCGCAATGCGGCGAGTTCGTCCGCGAGGGCGGAGATCGTTCCTTCGATTTGGCGCTGCTCCTCGGCGACCGCGTTGGAGATCTCGTCGATCATCCGGCTAGGCGGCTCCTCCTCCCGCAGCCGGCCCAGAATGACGCCGACGATCTCCTTGTGTAACCGTTCCCGGGGCCCGGGGCCCGGGGCCCGGGCCGCTGGCACGAGCCCGCCGCCCGGGCTGGCGACGGGGCCGGCCAGCAGCCCCGCGACCCGGCGCAGCTGACCGCGTAGCCGCTCCGCACTCGCCAGGTCCGCCGGCAGACCGACCGGTTCGATGATGGCGGTGAAAAGACGGCGCACGGGGTCCGCGGCCGTGCCCTGTTCGGCGGAGCTTGACCAGTTCGAAGCCCGCAGGCGTTCGTACCGTTCGCGGAGGTGCTCGCGGACGGCGAGCGCTCCGGCGCCTGCCGTCGCTGCCGAGGCCGGATCGCCCGGCGCTGCCGGGGCCGTCGAGCGTCCCAGGCCGACGGCATCGGTCGTGGTCGAGAGGGGTGCCGGATCCGGGGGACCCGACGTACCCGAACCACTCGCGGTACCCGAACCACTCGCGGTACCCGGGACGCCCGTACGCCGAGCATCCGCGGTATCCGCGAGGGCGGCCAGGCCGCCGCCGGGCGGCGGCGCGGCGGTCCTCCCGACCCCGTTCTCCACCACCTGCCGGCACCAGGGTTCCGGCCGGCCCGGATCGAACATCTCGTCACCGACCAGGGCCAGCAGATCGCCGATTCCCCGCATCCCACCGCGGCCGTAAAGGTCCACGAGCAGCCGGGCGGCGGTGGCCATGATCGGTGGAGCGTCCGGCCCGGCCCGCGGATCCACGTGGATCGCGGCAGGCTCCCCGTTGCCGGCACACTCCGGTTCGAACGGGACGAACAGGAACCGCGGGCCCGGCTCGTCGGTGTGCCGCGCGCCCGAGGGGACGGCGCCCGAGGGGACGGCGGTCGCATGCGTGGAGAAGGTAAGCCGGTAGGGCAGAACACCTTCGAGGATCTCCACCAGGGCCCACATCAGCGTGAGCGCCTCATCCGAACCGGTGTGGGCCACCACGAAGGGACGCTCGGCCCGCGACCATGCCAGTACCGCCGCGATGAGCGTGACGAGCCGATCGCGCCGCACCCCCGCGCGCGCCGACTGGCGCAGGGCCCGCTCGCCCGTCCGTCGGCGTGCGGTGAGGTCGCGCAGGTGCAGGGGAGCCAGCCGCGGGACGGTGCGGGAGCTACCCACCACGACCCCACCCGCCGCGTACAACGCGAGCCCCACCCGTTCGGTCAGATAGTCCGCCCGGCCGATCAGGATGTGGGCACGCAGCCGGGCCCGGCTCTCGCCGCCGCGTTCCGGGATCCGGATTCGGTGCACGAGCGCCGCTTCCGGGATGCGGCGCGGATCCCTCGCCGTGAGATGGTCCGGCGTCTCGGGATGATCCGGAGACCGGATGATGTAGGTGAGCGCCGACGGTGGGTGGGGGACCTGGCTCTCGTCGAGCTCGACCTCGCCGGCGAGAAGCCCGCTCCAGGACCTGGTCACAGTGGAGCCCAGGGAGCTTGCCGCCGGGAGGTGACTCTCGCCGCCCGTCCTGCTCCGGCGCGACCAGGAATAGATCATCTGGTCGAGCCGCGTCGCCTCCGCTGCCCAGCCGGACCGTGCCCTCGGCGTTCCCAGATGATCGATCACGGTAGACACCCGTTCCGCCGGGCCCGACGGCGTCGCTGAACGCGCCAGCCGCGACAAGCGCCGAGGACGACGGATCCGGCGGCGACGCCTTCCCGGGTGTCTTCAAATCCGCTCGCACCCGCCGGTGATACTTTCTTCCGGGGGCCGTAATGCCGGGCCGCATAATGTTGGTCCCGCACGAAAGTCCTGGTCCTAGCGGGTGGGCATGAGGACAGGAGCCCCCTGGCCGCTCGCTGCTTCTCAGCCAATGGTCGCCCCCCAGACGGCGGTCCCTCAGCCGGGCATTGATCGTGCTGTCCCGGTGAATTATGGCGTGCTGGCGGAAAAATATTCCTGGCACCCGGTAGACGTTCAGAGGAGTCCTGAAAAATCGGCCTTGCGATCGCTGTCGGCCCGTCGGTTGCGATCCTTCCGCGGGGTGTACCGTCGCTCCCGCCCGAGGAAGGATCGCAACCGGGCCCAAGTCGTACCCCCGACGAAGTTCTGTAGTGCCCGCTGCCGTACCGCCGGTCTACGTGTGCGCGGGGAAATTCCGCGGTCGTCCTTTTTTCGCATGGTTGGTCGCCGTTGTAGCCAAGGTGTTGATGTGATGTTATTCGGCTCGTTCATCGCCCCGGATGTGCCCGCCGCCGCGGGCGCGGTTTGTTCGCGGAATTGGTGGGATCCATCGAGCTGATCGGTGCGGGGGCGGTGATTCCGGCGCCAATAATACGACGGATCTTACGGCGAGTGACGCTATCCGGAGGGAGGCGGATCTGACGTTGAATACCGTCACACGATGCGATCGGTGAACGGTCTTCGGCCGAGATCGAGGTTGTCATGGCCGTGGCGCGATTCCTGAGCTCCCGGTAGTGCGGGGGAGAACAACTCGGGGACACACCTACGTGT
>NZ_CDWTNB010000116.1:0-13014 GCF_977947065.1 Frankia sp. CgJB1 | reverse complement strand
CCCAGATGGACGACCATCCAGCGGCGCGGCGATCCTGGCAGCAGGGCATCACGCTCCTGCGTCAGCGGGGCTCCCCCGAACTGCCGGCCGCCGAGGAACGGCTGAGCGCACCGGTCACGGCCGAGCCCACCCAGTTCACCAGCGGGCGGCTGCTCAGCACGTTCGACCCGGCGTACTTCATCGCCCGGATCGCCTCGTCCCGGCGCAGCGTCCGGTTACTCAACACCTGGACGGATCTGGCTACCCCCGAGCACCGGACCGCCTTCGCCGACGCGGTGCTCGCGGCGGTCGACGCCGGAGCGATCATTCAGGTACTCCTACTCGACCCGGACTCCCCGGCCGTGGCCGGACGAGCCGCCGACCTCCTGCGCAGCGTCGACGTACCGGGCATGATCCACTCGAACCTGCTGGTCCTCGAGGCACTGCGAGATCGGCTCGCTCCCGTCCTGCGCCCCCGGCTCGCGGTCCGCCTCTACACCGAACAGCCCCTGACGACGTATCACCGCTGGGACACCGGGGCGCTGGTCTCGACGTTCCCCGTCGGGTACTCCTCGGCCGCCGCGGCCCAGCACGAGGCGGCCATCTCCTCCACCCTGGTCCAGTTCGTCGAACAGCACTTCGAACGGCTCTGGAGTCTGGAAGGGAGCACCGCCTTGGACGACTACCTGCGGGTGCCGCTGCGCGTCTCCCCGTCGGACGCGGCCCATCTCGAGGTACAGGCCGAGTTCGTGCGCCTCGACGGGGCGGTGTACGTCTCCTCCCCCGACCTCGTCGCGCTGCTGGGCCGCGGCGGTCCGGACGGCCTGCTCGCGGAGGTGACGGGCGACGGTCGGCATGTACTGGCTGGAACCGGGCGGTGCCGGGTGGTACCCCTGCGCGACAACGACGGCGCCGGGGCCGTCCGTGACAGCCTGCTGCGCCTGTCGTCGGTGCGGCGATGAGCACGCTCGTCACCGTCGACTTCTGGCGGGTGCCCCGACGACGGATCGGTTACGCCCTGGCGCGGATGGCCACCAACCGTACCACCCTGCGGCACACACCGGGACTGACCTTCGCAAAACTGCTGGGCACCGGTTCGGCGAGCAGTTTCACCCTGCGGGACGCCGATCCGTGCCAGTGGGCGATGGTCGCCGTCTGGTCCTCCCCGTCGGCGGCCCGTTCCTTCGAACGATCCGCGTCGGTGCGGGCATGGTCATCACTGGCCGAGGAACGCTGGCGGATCGACCTTCACCCGCTGTCGTCACGTGGGCGGTGGTCACGGCAGGAGCCCTTCGGCAACCCGGCAGCGTCGAACGTTCCGTCTCCCGCGAGCGCCCCCGCGGCGGTCGCGGTGATCACCCGGGTCCGCGTCACCCTGCGGCACACGCTCACCTTCCGCCGAGCGGTGCCGGCAGTGGCGGTCGACCTGGCCGAGGCCGAGGGTCTGATCTTCGCGGCTGGCATCGGGGAGGCGCCGATCGGCTTACAGGGAACGTTCAGCCTCTGGCAGGACGCGGCGTCGCTGCGCAGGTTCGCCTACAGCCGCCCCGCGCACAGCGAGGTCGTCCGGCGCACACCGCTGGTCGGCTGGTACAGCGAGGAACTGTTCGCGCGGTTCGCGGTGCTCGGCTCGCGGGGGACGCTGGGCGGGCGGGATCCTCTCCTGCAGGTCAGCCCCGAGCCGACGTTGACGCCGCGTTGAAGATCCGTCCACGACCCCCGCCGTATCCGGGCGGGGACACGGCCTGCTTTGACGCCCCGTTGAACGGCACCCGCCACCGTGAAGGGGCCGCCCGCACCTTCCTACGCCCCGCACCTTCCTACGAACCAGGTGAAGCAAGCCGCATGTCGATACCCCGCGAGCAGGCACCCCGTGAGCAGGCGCCTTGGACGCAGCCCCCCGCCGTCGGGTTCTGATCGCGACACCAGTGAGCGAACGGGTCGCGCGGCTCGTCACTCGGCACGACGCCGCCCGGCTACGCCCGGAGCTGGCCACCCAGCCGACGGGCCTAGCCGACGCCTTGGTCGAACTGCGGCCGCACACCCTCGTCGTCGGGATGAACGCGGTGGATGGACCGGCACTCGAACAGTGGGCCACCGCGGTCCGCACGGACCCGGCGGAGACCGGCCGGGACCGACGCCTGCTGCTGGTCCGCCGGGGCACCTCCCTCGCCGCCGTCGACCTGGCCGCTGCGGCGCGCCACCGGATCGAGGTGTGCAACACCCCCGAGGTCAACGCCCGGCACGTCGCCCGGTTCATCGTCGACCGGCTGTTCGACCCGCTCGGCGACGCATCCGGCGCGGAGCCGGCTGGGGCCGCCACGCGCACCGACCGGCCGGGCGTGCTCGGCCTCGTCGGCGCCGGAAACATCAACAGGAGGGTCGCCCGGGAGGGCGCCGCACGCGGCTGGCATCTGGCCGTACACGCTCCCTCGCTCGCGGCGAAGCCGGCGACGGCCGCGCTCTGGGCGGCGAAGCACCGACTGCCGGTCGACCGGATCCACGTCGCCCGCACCGTCGAGGACGTCTTCGACGCCGCCGATCTGATCAGCATCGCCGCGCCCCTCGTGCACGGCGGGTCCCGGATGTCCGCCGGCATGATCGACATACGGCACGTCAAGGCGTTCACCGGCCGCCGACTCGTGTCAGTCAGCGAACCGGACGTCTTCACCGACCGGGCGCTGGTCGACGCCTACGACCGCCGTGACCTGAAGGTCGTGATCGACAACGCCCCCCGGTTCCTCGGCCCGGTCCGCGGGCTGCCCGCGGGGCGGATCGCCGAGGACGGCGGGGAGCTGCGGCGCGGATTCACTCTCTGCTCCGTAGCGATGCACAGTCCCGCCTGCAGCGACGATCTCGATCAGGCGTTCCTCGCGGTAGTCGGGCGGGCCGACCTGGACGACCTCACCGGGCACGACCTCGCCGGGAACGGCCCGAAGGGCGATCGTCATGACCTGGCCGATCGTCGGGGCGATCCGCGGGGCACCGGCCGCGGGGTCGGCGAGGACCCGGCCCCTGACGGTTCCGCCGTCGACAAGCACGACGTGGTGGTCGTCGGCGGCGGGATCGTCGGACTCACGATCGCGCTCGTGCTGCGGCTGCGGGGCCACCCCGTCCGGGTCCTCGACGCCGCGCCGGCCGACCGGGCGGACCCTGCCGCCCAGGGCACGACGTTCGCGGGGACGAACGGCCGGCACCTATCGGCGACCGAGACGCTGCCGCAGGCGGACGCGAGCCGCGTGGGTATTCTCGACCGCGATCCGACGCACGGCGGCTGGCGGCTACGGGACCCGGAGTCGCTGTCGGAGCCGGAGAGGGCCTGGGCCAGCGCCTTCGAGCAGTGCGCCGACCATCCCGGGCTGCACGCGGTGGCCCGGGACCTGGTGATCGCCCTGAACCGGCTGGGGTTGCGCGGGTGGGAGCATCTTTTCGCGCTCGCCGACGGCAGGGACGGGCTCGGTACCGGGTGCGGGTTGCGCTGGGACGCCCGCCTCCCGCGGATCTATCTCGGTCCGGGCGACCTCGCCGCGGGCGAGCAGCTGCAGCGGGCCGCGGGGGGCGGATCGTTCGGTTGTCCCGGGCGGATCTGGTTCGCGGCTGGCCCACGCTAGGCTGCTCGGTCCCGCTGCCCGGCGGCGCCCGGGAGGTGGCCGGGGCGGTCGAGGTGGACGGCTACGCGGTCAACATCCACGATCTGGCCACGGTGCTCATCGACCGGCTGCGGGCCGCGGGCGTCGAGGTGCGCGCCGGCACCCGGGTGGAACGCATCGAGACCGGCATCGACCGGAGCCTCGACGGCAACGGGAACAAGGCCGGGCACGAAACCGGGAACGGAGCCGGGAACGGAGCCGGGAACGGAGCCGGGAACGGGGTCCGGTTGCATCTCGCGGACGGCTCGACCCTGCGTACCGGCTGGGCCGTGGTGACCGTGGCCGGCCGCGATCTGCAGCGGCTGCTGGGCGCCGCCTGGCCCGGCGCCGGTGCCGTCGCGCATCTGCTCGGCCTCTCACTGACCCTGCCGAACCCGGGTCTGCGACGGCCGGTGAAGGTCCACGCCGGAGATCCCCTCGGTGTGATCAATGTGACGCTGTCCGCCGATGGTGCCAGGATCCATGTCAGCGGCGGATTCGGGTATCTGGGCACCGCCGTGCGGGCGGTCGCGGACAGCGGCGTCGCCCGCCTACGCGCGGTTTTCGAGCAGGCGGTCGCCGGCCTGTTCCCGACGCTGCGCCGGCCTGACGGCACCGTGGAGATGCTCGACGTCCGCGTCTGCGAGCGCCCGGCGACCCCGGACGGCATCCCCCTTGTCGAGGCCGTGGCAGACCACGGCGGCCGGGTGATCGTGGCGGCAGGGACGAACGCGGGTGGCACCGTGCAGGCCCCGGCCGGTGGCCATGCTGGTGGCCGACCTCCTCGCCGGCACGCCGCGCTGCGCCGCGCTCGCCATGGCCGGTGATCGGGCGGGTCTCCCACCCATCCGGAGGTAGCACCCTCCACATCAGTGGAATGACGTTACGTAGCAGTAATTCCCATCGCCGAGCAGTGCCGGCGAGCGGCGGGTTATCGTCGAGCGACGTGATGGTGCGCCCCAGCCTCCTGGCTCGCCGGACCCGACCCGTGGGGCCAGGTCGGCGATCCGGGCGCGGACAGGAGGCGACGCCGGTGACCGACGTGGGCGTGAGGGTGGTCCGCTGGTCCCCGAGCCGGATGCGCACCCGGCTCGACGATGTCATCGCGGTCTACAAGGCCGCCTTCCTCGATCATCATGAGCCTGACCCGCCGCGGGCCGCCCGGGACCGGGCCGCCCATGCGCGCCGGCACTTCGAGCGGCGGGACCTTCGCGCCGTGGCGGCCGTCACACCCGACGACGAACTCGTCGGGATCACCTACGCACTGCCCGGCCGGGTCGGCCAGTGGTGGCACGACGTCGTCGCCGACGCGCTCCCGCCGGACTCGGCCGCGTACTGGCTCGACGACTGCCTCGAGATCGTGGAGCTGCACGTCCTGCCCGCCTACCAGGGCCGAGCGATCGGGCGCACCATACTGCGGGAGCTGCTGCGCGGGGCCCCGCAACGCACGGCCGCGCTGTCCGCCCTCGAACCCCCGGGTCGTCCGGCACGCCGGTTGTACGACCATGAGGGATTCGTCCCGTTGTTGTCCGACTTCCAGTTCCCCGGGACCCTCACCCCCTACGCCGTGCTCGGCAAGGAGCTCCACGGACGCTCCCCCGCCTGTCCCGACGGCGCCTCCGCCGAAGGAGCCGACCGGCACGCACCGGTACGATGACCGTCGGCGCGCTCTTCACCGGATCGGCGCGGCCGGCACGGCTCACCGCGATGCCGTGGATCTTCGCGGCGGCCACCGTGGCGGTGCAGCTCCCCTGTCCGTTGGTCACCGGATCCGCTGGGGCGGCGCTCGCCATCGCCTCGATCGTGCTGTTCTTCGCCTCCTCGGTGAGCCACGCCCTGCTCACCTGTGGCCGAGCGTGGACCGCCGGGTTCCTCGCCGTGACCGTCGGCGGCGGGCTGCTCGTGGAGACCGTGGGCGTGCACACCGGCTGGCCTTTCGGCCGCTACGCCTACGGCTCCGCCCTGGGCACCCGCCTGTACGGCGTCCCGGTCGTGGTGCCGATGGCCTGGGCGATGATGACCTACCCGGCATATGTCCTGACCCGTCACCACCACCGCGGCCGGGCGCGCACCGTCGTGCTGGCCGCGCTCGTCCTCGCGGCCTGGGATCTCTTCATCGACCCGCAGATGGTCACCGCGGGGTACTGGCGGTGGCTCGGCGGCGGCCCGGCGCTCAACGGAATCCCGCTCACCAACACCGCCGGATGGGTGGCCGTCGCGATCGCCATGACCGCGGCGTTGACGGCGCTTCCGGACCGGGCCGGGAGCACGGCACGCGACGATCGCGCTCCGCTCGCCCTTCTCCTGTGGGCCTACGTCTCCTCAACGCTGGCGAACCTCACCTTCTTCGACCGTCCCGGTGTAGCCGTGGCCGGCGGGATCGCGATGGGGGCGGCGCTCGTCGCGGCGGCCCGGGCCGGGCCCCGTGCCCGGGACCGTGCCCGGGCCGGGGACCGCCCGGTCCCGGCGGGCTCCCCACCACGATGACGGCGCCGTGGCGGACGGGGCGCGGGACGAGGCACCGGACGGGACGGACGGTACCGGGATCCCCGGCCCGGTGGCTCGCCGGCCGATGCTGGTCGGGTGCGGTACGGTCCGCCGCGGTGGCGTCCAGCGCCATCGCCGTGCACACGGCGGTGAACGCGCGGCTGCTACGCGTCCCACCGCCGGCCCGGCCGGTACGCGAACGGGTGACGGTCGTGCTACCCGTCCGCGACGAGGCCGGGAGCCTGCCGCGTTGCCTGTCGGCCCTGCTCGGCTCGCAGTGGGTGCCCGACCTCGAGATCCTCGTCTACGACGACGGTTCCACCGACGGCACCGGGGAGATCCTCGCTCGGTGGGCGGCGAGGGACGACCGGATCGTCGCGCTGCGCGGTGCGGCGCCCCCGCCGGCTGGCTCGGCAAACCGCACGCCTGCGCCCGGGCCGCGGCGGCGGCCACGGGCACGGTCCTCGTCTTCGTCGACGCCGACGCCGACGTCACGGTGGCCCCCGACGGCGTCGCGCGAACCGTTCTCCTCCTGCGGGACGCCGGCCTCGACCTCGTCTCGCCCTACCCGCGCCAGGAGGCGGCCGGTGTCGCCGAACGGCTGATCCAACCCCTGCTCCAGTGGTCGTGGCTGGCGCTGCTGCCGCTGCGGCTGGCCGAACGCTCCACCCGGCCATCGCTTTCCGCGGCGGGCGGACAGCTGCTGGCCGTGGACGTGGCGGCCTACCGCCGGGCCGGCGGCCACGAGGGCGTCCGGGACCAGGTCATCGAGGATGTCGCCCTGCTGCGGAGGCTCAAGCGTGCCGGCGGGCGGGGAGTGGTCGCGGACGGCACCGACCTCGCGGTCAATCGGATGTACTCCGGATGGTCACAGCTGCGGGACGGCTACGCGAAGTCGCTGGCCGTCGCCGGTGGAAGCACGCTCGGCAGCGCCGGGCAGATCGGCGTGCTGGCCTGGCTGTTCGTCGTGCCGGCGGTGGCGGCACTGGGTGGCTCGGGCCCGGGCGCGGTCGGGTACCTCGCCGGGGTCGCCGGCCGGGTGCTCGCCGCCCGCCGCACGGGCAGCCGGAGCTGGCCTGACGCCGCCGCTCATCCGGCTTCCGTGAGCCTGTTGGGCTACCTGACGGCGGTGTCGTGGTGGCGTCGTCGGCGGGGTACCGCCCGGTGGAAGGGACGACCGGTTACCCGCTGCCCCTGACCGCTGGTCCGCCCTTCCTCACCCCGCCAGAGGCTTCCCTTGTCGTCCTTCCGGCGGCTTCCTTCTCCTTCTCGAGGCTTCGATGCCCGTTTCCTTCCTCGTGGATAACCGGGAAGGAGCAGCTCGTACAGTCGTCGCATGGCCCGTGTTGTGGTGATCGGCGCCGGTGTGGGCAGGCTGGCAGCCGCGGCCCGGCTCGCCGCCACCGGGCATGACGTGACGGTCTGCGAGCAGTCGTCGCGGACCGGAGGCAAGCTCGGCTGGTACGAGCGCGACGGGTTCGGCTTCGACACCGGCCCGTCCCTGCTGACCATGCCCGGCGTGTTCGAGGACCTGTTCACCGCGACCGGCGGGCCGTTGCGCGGTGAGGTGGAGCTGCGTCGACTGGACCCGATCGCGTCCTACCGGTTCGCCGACGGCACGACGCTCGCCGCACATGCCGACGACGACGCGTTCGTGGCCGAACTGGACGATCGGATCGCCCCCGGGTCGGGCGAGGACTGGCGGCGGCTCACCGACCGGGCCTGCCGGGTCTTCGACGCCGCCGAAGGACCGTTCCTGTCCAGTCCCGTGTCGGCGACCGGGCTGGTCCGGCTCGCCTGGTCCTCACCCGGTGACATCGCCGCGATCGCTCCCGGCCGGAGCCTGCGCCGGCTAGGCTTGCGCTACCTGCGTGATCCCCGGCTGCGGATGATCCTGGACCGCTATGCCACCTACTCTGGATCCGATCCCCGGCACGCCCCCGCCGCTCTGGTGTCGGTAGTCCACGCGGAACGGCGCTTCGGGGGCTGGTACGTCGCGGGCGGCCTGCGCCGCCTCGGGGATGCGCTCACCCGCCGCGCCGAGGAACGCGGCGTCCGGATCCTGCTCGACGCGCCGGTGCTGACGGTGACCCGGACCCCCGGCGGGCGGGTCGACGGGGTCCGCCTCGCCGACGGTACCCGGCTGCCCGCGGACGTCGTCGTCGCGAACGCCGACGCGGCAGCGCTCTACGGCCGGCTGGTGAACGATCGGGCCGGCCGCCGGCGGCTGCGGCGGACGGTGCCGTCGATGTCCGGCTTCGTGCTGCTGCTGGCCCTGACGGGTCGCACGCCCGGGCTGGGGCATCACACGGTCACCTTCCCCGCCGACTACGACGCTGAATTCGATGCCGTCTTCGCGGGCCGGCTGGCGGCCGATCCCACCATCTACCTTGCCGCGCCCGCCGACCCGGCCTGCGCGCCGCCGGGCTGCGAGGCGTGGTTCGTCCTGGTGAACGCGCCCCCGCACCGAGGCGCAGGCGGCCACGACGGCGCAGGCACCCTGGACTGGGACCGTCCCGGGCTCGTCGACGGCTACGCCCGGCGCATCCTCGACGTGCTCGCCGCCCGCGGGTTGGACGTCCGCCCCCGGTTACGCTGATACGAGACCATTACCCCGGCGGATCTGGAACGGCGCACCGGGACGGTGGGCGGATCCATCTACGGTGGATCCTCGAACGGCGTGCGGGCGGCCTTCCTGCGGCCTCCGAACACATCCCGGGTGCCCGGCCTGTTTCTCGTCGGCGGATCAACCCATCCCGGCGGTGGGCTGCCGCTCGTCGTGCTCTCCGCCGGCATCGTCGCCGGCCTCATCGGCCCGGCCTGACCCGGCTGCCAGGGTCGCGTGGACCGTGGCCGTGAGCTGAAAGAAGCCGACGGCGCACACCGCCAGCGTCGCGGTCGTCGCGATACTCGCGGCGAGGTTCGCGAGGCCGGGCACCAGACCCGCTCCGAACGAGCCAACCGCGGCGATGATGATCCGGGCCGGCCGCTCCCCGACGGTCACCACGCCGATCTCGTCGAAGCCGGCGTTGCCGGCCCGGGCCCGGGTGTACTCCAGCAGTCCCAGCATGCTGCCTGCCGCGATCACAAGGCCGCCGGGTGCGCCGAGACACCACAGGGCCAGCAGGTAGGCCAGGTCACCGCAGCGGTCCACGACGGAGTCCAGGACATATCCCCAGGCGCTCGTGCGCCGGGTGAAGATCGCCACCGCTCCGTCGAGGTTGTCGGCCAGGCCACTGAGCACGATCACCAGAGCCCCCAGCAGCGGCCACCGGCCACCAGCCACGGCCGGGGGAATCGCGAGGGCGGTAAGCGGCCTGACCACCCAGTAGACCACCGTCAACCAGGCACGAACGAGCCATAGCCCGCGCGCCAGGTCGTAGCCGCCGTGCAAGGTCGACCTATTGGGCAAGGTAGGTGTCCCGACCGGGTACCGGGGTGCTCACGTCATCCATCGTGCCTGTCGGCCATCGTGCCCGTCAGCCATCCCGTTCCACCCGGTACGGCCAGCGCCGCGTCCGGTACGCCAGGATCCGTCCGGTACGCCGTCTCGCGCTGGGACATGCTGGGACATAGAGTCTCGTCGTCCCCTACCGCGAGCCGTACCGGCACCCTGCGTCCGGCCGGCGACCGAAACCGAAGGCGCCGATCGGTCACCGGACCGGCCCGAGGTCGGGAGACGCGGTGTCGGAGGAACAGCGGTGTCACGAGAGAACAGCGGTGCCACCCAGACGTGGCGGGAGTGACGTGTCCGAACAGGTAGGCGGCGTGGTGGAGACCCTTGAGGACCTCGACCCGCGGGCGGTCTTCTCCGCCCATCGCGACCAGGTGATCCTTGCGGTACGGATCACCCCGGTCTTCAACACCCTTGATCTCAGCCTGGTGACGGCGGTGGTGGACGCCGCCAACCAGGCCGGGTTCGCGCTGGTCCGGGAGCATTCGCTCCGCGACGAATGGCTGCTGTGCGTCTTCGACGCCTACGACGAGCACGACTGAGTGCCGGCCCGGCGGCATGAGCGCGGGTGGGCCGGGCGAGCGGCCCACCCACCATGCGCCACCAGGCCACCCCGCGGACCGGCCACTCCGCGGACCGCGGCCGGTTACCGGACCGCCTGGTAGATCTCCCGCGTGGCGCTGGAGCGGTTGAGGGTGATGAAATGCAGGCCCGGGGCACCGCCGTCCAGCAGGCGACGGGACAACTCGGTCGCCACCTCGACCCCGATCGCCCGCACGGCCGCCGGGTCGTCGGCGACGGCCTGCAACCGGGAGGCCAGCGCCGGCGGGAAGGCCGCACCGGACAGCTGCGCCATCCGGACGATCTGCGCGACGTTCGTCACCGGCATGATTCCAGGAATGATCGGCTTGTCGCAGCCCAGCCGGCGGACCCGGTCGACGAGACGGAAATAGTCGTCAGCGCCGAAGAAGAACTGGGTGATGGCGTAGTCCGCGCCGGCGTCGAATTTGCCCACCAGGTAGCGCGCGTCGCTGTCGAAGTCGACCGATCGTGGGTGCTTGTCGGGGAAGGCGGCTACGCCGACGCAGAAGTCGCTGACCGACCTCACCAGGCGTACGAGTTCGTCCGCGTACTGCAGGCCCGCGGGATGGGCGGTCCAGGTGCCCTGCGGATCCCCTGGCGGGTCGCCTCGCAGGGCCAGGACGTTGCGCACCCCGACGCCGGCGTAGTTGCCGATGACCCGGCGCAGCTCGGCGACGGAGTGGTTGACCGCAGTGAGATGGGCGATCGGCGTGAGGGTGGTCTCGGTGGCGATCCGCTCGGTCACCCGGATCGTGCCGTCGCGCGTCGACCCGCCCGCCCCGTACGTCACCGAGACGAACGAGGGATGCAGCGCCTCGATCTGGCGCAGGGCCGTCCACAACTGCCGCTCGCCGTCCGGCGTCTTCGGCGGGAAGAACTCGAAGGAGAAGGAGGCACGACCGGTGGCGAGGTACTCGCCCATCGTCGTGGGTTGCGTGCTCAGACTCCGGACCGCCGCCATGGCACGAGGGTAGACCGGGCGTGGCCACGATCGAGGACGGACCCCCGGTCGGAAACACAACCGATCAGGCCCCGACAGCGGGCAGCAACATTTTCCCGGCGTGATCCCACGAATCCCCAGCGTGATCCCACGAGGGTCATGATCCGTCGAATCCACCAACATGGGTGGGCAACCCGGCTGGAACGGGCTCGTTGGGCGGGACCAGCTGGGACAGCCCACATAGACGGCAGACAGACAAAAGACGTCCGATGGACAAGGGACGTCCGATGGACAAGGGTCCCAGCGACGCGGCGAGACCGACCCGCACCCGCCCGGACACGCTGCGCGCCACCACTTGGCGTGCCGCGTGCGCCGACGGGGTCAGCTCCACGTCGGCCGCCCCGGGATCAGCGGTCTCCACCTCCACCCCGTACTCGCCCTCGGGCAGCATGACGGTGACCATGCCCGTCTCACTCTGCGCCCGCACGCCGTCCGGCGGCTCGCTGAAGTGCAGGCTGACGTCGCCGTCCCGGCTGCGCGCGGCGACCGGACCGCGCGCGAGCTCCCGCCCGGCGATGGTGCCATCGCGGGTGACCAAGGACAGTTCACCGCCGACCCCCCACAGCGTGATTTCGCCGGCGAGCACCTCAGCCCGCACCCGGACCCGTGGCGGCACGGTCAGCCTGGCCCGCACATCGCTGGCCCGGCCGTCGATCCGCAGCGTGGTCCCGGCCCTCGTGATCGCGGGCACGGACCGGCCGGGACGGCGCCGCACGGTCAGCGCGACGTGCACGTCCTCGCGGTCCCGCCCGGAGATCTCGACGCGGCCGGCGGCCACCAGGACCTCCACGGCGTCGATACCGTCGACAGTGTGAGTCAGCTCCGCGGGTGGCAGCCGCAACAGGGTCAATCCGCCCAGTGCGGCGGCAACCAGCAGAACGGCGACCACGACGACGGCGGTGTCGAACACGGGCACACCGCACGGTACCCCGGGCGCCCGCCGATCCCCGGCCACACGACGGTGCCAGACCGCACGACGGTGGATGTGCGCCGGCGGGTCTCCGCCGTGTTGCGGCGCTTCACCGGTTCGCGCGGAGCGCTCCTGTGCGGAATCGACGACGATCTGATCCCGTTCGTCCGCATCGCCACCGAATTCCTGCTGGCGGAGGGCAAGCGGTTGCGTTCCGCCTTCTGCTATTGGGGGTGGCGAGGGGCGGACGGCCCGGACGGCGACAAGATCGTGACCGCCGCCGCCGCCCTCGAGCTGCTGCACGCCTGCGCGCTGGTCCACGACGACGTCATGGACGCCTCCGACACGCGGCGCGGCCGGCCGGCCGCGCACCGGCGCTTCTCCCGGGTCCACCGGACCGCCGGCTGGCGGGGTGATCCCGCCGACTTCGGCCGCTCGGCCGCGATCCTGCTCGGCGATCTGTTCCTGGCCTGGGCCGACGAACTGCTCGCGGCCAGCGGGATGCCACCCGAGGCGCTGGCCCGGGCCTGGCCCACCTACGGGCGGATGCGCAGCGAGCTGATGGCGGGGCAGTACCTCGACCTCGTCGGCCAGGCCGAGGCCGGTCCGCACGGCGGCCTCGGTCCCGGGCGGGCGGTCCGCATCGCCCGGTACAAGACCGCCGGTTACACGGTGGTCCGTCCCCTGCAGCTCGGCGGTCTGCTCGCAGGCGCGCCGCCGGACCTGTTGGCGGCCTACGCGGCGTTCGGCCTGCCGCTCGGCGAGGCGTTCCAACTCCGCGACGACCTCCTGGGCGTGTTCGGCGATCCGGCGGTGACGGGAAAACCCACCGGGGAGGATCTGCGTGACGGGCGGCCCACCGGCCTGCTGGCGCTCGCGCTGACCCGCGCGCAGCCGGCCGCGGCGGCCCGGCTGCGCGCTCTGGTCTCCCCGCCGGTCCGGCGCGCCGAGAACCCCGCGGCTCGCGCCGCCC
>NZ_CDWTNB010000115.1:0-13072 GCF_977947065.1 Frankia sp. CgJB1 | reverse complement strand
CGCCTGGCCGCTGCCGTCGGCGCCCGCACGGTGGCGCTGTTCGGCCCGAGCCCGGCCGCCCGCTACGGCATCGCGGCGTCCCGGCAAGGCGGCGATCCGGGCGGGATGGACCTGCAGGGACTGCCAGACTGCCCGGTCCGACGACCGCTGTCCATCACCGAACAGGACTGCTGGTGGACGGCGCGATGCCCGCTCTCGGCCAACGGTCCGGCCTGCATGAGGGACCTCACGACCGCCGTCGTGGGCGAGGCGGTTTCGGCCCGAACGCCGGGTCGGGCATCGGCCCGGACGGTAGATCTTCGGCCCCCGCCACCGGGAAGAAGAACCCGATCATCCAGTCCCTGCCATCCTCCCTGTTACCCAGAGTAGTAGTTTTCTCCGCGCTCCTCGGGGCAGCCCTCGTCTCGTGGCTGAACAGATCCGCGCCGTCGACGGCGCTTCCCCCCTGAGCGCGGACACGCACGCGGCCGCCGGGCGCCGGACCCTGCCGAAAGCGGTGCTGTTCGACCGGGACGGGACGTTGTGCATCGACATCCCCTACAACGGCGATCCCGGACGGGTCGTCCCCGTATCGACGGCGGCGGCGGCCCTGCGGCGCCTGCGGCGGGCCGGCATCCCGACCGCCGTGGTGTCCAACCAGAGCGGCGTCGGGCGCGGTCTGCTCGCCCTCGACGACGTCCATGCCGTCAACCGGCGGCTCGACGATCTGCTGGGCGGTCTGCTGGGCGGTCTGGGGCCGGTGTTCGTGTGCCCCCATGCGCCGGACGCGGGCTGTCCGTGCCGCAAGCCTGCCCCGGCGCTGCTCCTCGCCGCGGCCGCCGCACTCGGCGTGGCGCCGCGGAACTGCGCGTTCATCGACGATATCGGCGCGGACATGGCCGCCGCCGCGGCGGCCGGCGCCCGGGGCGTGCTGGTGCCGACGCCGGTCACCCGCGCGGACGAGGTCGCCGCCGATCTGCTCGGCGCCGTCGACCTCCTCCTCGAAGCGGCGGGAACGGGGGGACCGGCGGGAACGGCAGGGGGAACGGGAGGAGCGGCGGGGGCGGTGCGGCGATGACCGCCCGGGTGCTCGTCGCGCGCCTCGACAGCGACGGCGACGTCCTGCTGTCCGGTCCAGCGATCCTCGCGGTGGCCGCGACCGCGGCGCACGTGACCCTGCTCGTAGGCCCCCGCGGGCGGACGGCTGCCGAGCTGCTGCCCGGAGTGGACGAGGTTGTCGTCTGGCACTGCCCCTGGATCGACGCGAGCCCGCCACCGGTGCGCCGCGACGACGTCGACGGCCTCGTCGACCGGCTGGCCGCCGGTCGCCTCGACGACGCGCTGATCCTCACCTCGTTCCACCAGAATCCGCTGCCGCTGGCCCTGCTGCTGCGGATGGCCGGCGTCGGGCGGATCGCCGCCGTGAGCGAGGACTACCCCGGCACGCTGCTCGACGTCCGCCACCACCTGCCCGAGACAGGGCTACACGAGGTCACCAGAGCCCTGTCGACCGCGGCGGCGCTCGGCTACCGGCTACCGGCTACCGGACGAGGACGACGGGCTGCTCGCGGTCCGCCGGCCGCTGCCGGACCCGACCCCCCTGATCGGCCCGGAGCCGTACGTCGTCCTGCATCCGGGCGCCTCGGTGGCCGCCCGACGCTGGAACCCGCCGCGGTTCACGGTGGTGGTGCGCCGGCTGGCTGGCCGGGGACACCGGGTCGTCGTGACCGGTGGACCCGACGAGGTGGGGCTCACCGCCACCGCGGCCGGCCGCCTGCCCGGCGTGCATGACCTCGGCGGGCGCACGGACTTGGCGGGCCTCGCCGGCGTCCTGGAGCGGGCCGGCGCGGTGGTCGTCGGCAACACCGGCCCCGCGCATCTCGCCGCCGCGGTCGGCACCCCGATCGTCTCCCTGTTCGCCCCGACGGTGCCGGCCGAACGGTGGCGGCCCTACACCTCCCGGCACGTCCTGCTCGGCGACCAGGCGATCGGCTGCGCCGGATGCCGGGCCCGGGACTGCCCGGTGCCCGGCCATCCCTGTCTGAACACCGTCGAACCCGACGAGGTCGTCGACGCCTTGGAGACGGTTCTCGCCTTCCCCGTCGTCACCGTTCCCCCCGCCCGGCAGGAGGTCCTGGAGGCCCCTTGATGAAGGTCCCGACGAAGGTCTCGATGGTTTCCGAGCATGCCAGCCCGCTCGCGACACTCGGCGGTGTCGACGCGGGCGGGCAGAACATCCACGTCGCCTCGCTGGCCGATGCCCTGGCCCGCCGGCAGGTCGACGTCATCGTGCACACCCGCCGGGACGACCCCGACCTGCCGCGCCGCGTCAGGCGCGGGGAAGGCGTCCAGGTGGACCATGTGCGTGCCGGTCCCGCCAGATTCGTTCCTAAAGACGAACTTCTCCCCTACATGGACGACTTCGCCGCCGACCTGCACGAGCAGTGGCGACGGTGCCGTCCCGACGTCGTCCACGCGCACTTCTGGATGTCCGGGCTCGCCGCGCTGCGGGCCGCCCGGCCGCTGGGCATCCCGGTGGTGCTCACGATGCACGCCCTGGGCGTGGTGAAACGCCGCCACCAGGGCCGCAAGGACACCTCGCCACCGGAACGCGTCGCCATCGAACAGCGGCTCGTCGGCGACGTCGACCAGCTCCTCGCCACCTGCACGGACGAGGTGTTCGAGCTGGTCCGGCTGGGGACGCCGCGCGGGCGGGTCAGCGTGGTGCCCTGCGGGGTGGACCTGTCCCGGTTCACCCCGCACGGATGGGCCCGGCCGCGGCACGGCGACCGCGTCCGGCTGCTGTTCGTCGGTCGTCTGGTGGAACGCAAAGGGGTCGGCAACGTCATCAGCACGCTGCCCCATCTGCCGGCGGCCGACCTCGTCGTCGCGGGTGGTCCCGATCCGGCGCACCTCGACACCGACCCGGAGGTGGACCGGCTGCGTCGACTGTCGGTCGAGCTGGGCGTCGCCGACCGGACGAGCTTCATCGGGCGCGTCGACCACGACGAACTGCCCGCCCTCTACCGCTCCGCCGATGTCGTCACCTGCGTGCCCTGGTACGAACCGTTCGGCATCGTCCCACTGGAGGCGATGGCCTGCGGCGTGCCCGTTGTCGCCTCGGCCGTCGGCGGTCTCGTCGACACGGTCGTGGACGGCAAGACCGGCCTGCACGTGCCACCACGGTCCCCGGAACGGATCGTTGAGGCCCTTGCCGAGCTGATGGGCGACCCTGCGTGGCGGCGGGAACTCGGCGAGCAGGGCCCCCGGCGCGCCCGCGCCCTGTTTTCCTGGGACCGGGTGGCCACGCTGACCCTGGGCAGCTACCAGCGGTTGACCCGCCACGGCACGTCCCGCTTCGGCCGTCCCTATCTCCCGGCGGGGGTCTGACCCATGGACCGACCGGCACCGGCACCGACACCGGCACCGACACCGGGACCGACACCGGGACTGACACCGGGACTGACACCGGGACCGGCGGCATGCCGGCCGATGCCGTCCGGGCGCGGCCACGTCGCCGCGTTGCAGCTGGCGCTGGACGGACTCGACGTCGACCGGCTCGCCGCCTGGGGGACCCGGCTGGCCGAGGTCCTGGCCGCGGGCGGCCGGCTGCTCGCCGCCGGCAACGGCGGATCCGCCGCCGAGGCCCAGCATCTGACCGCGGAGCTGGTCGGCCGGTTCCGCGACGACCGGGCCCCGATGTCGGCCATCCCGCTGCACGCTGACACCTCCTCGCTGACCGCGATCGGCAACGACTTCGGCTACGACGACGTGTTCGCCCGCCAGGTGCGCGCCCACGGCCGGCCCGGCGACGTCCTGATGCTGCTGTCCACCTCGGGCCGCAGCGCCAATCTGCTGCACGCGGCCCGGGAGCTGGGCCTGACAACGTGGGCGCTGGTCGGCCGGGCCGACAGCCCACTGGCGGCCGCCTGCGACGAGATCGTGGCGACCGGGCGCGCAGGCGAGAGCGAACCGCGCGAGAACGAACCGCGCGAAAGCGAACCGTCGAGCGCGACCGTGCAGGAGACCCACCTGGTCGCCGTGCACGTTCTCTGCGCGGCCTGTGACGTCGCGCTGGGCGTCGCGCCGACCCGGGAGACCCTGCCGCGATCCGCCGCCTCGTCCGCGTCCACACCGCAATGCGCTGCCCCACCGGAATGCGCTGCCCCACCGTCCCCGCGGCGGCCGCTGGTCGTCGTCGGAGACACGCTGCTGGACCGCGACCTCGTCGGCCGGGTCGAACGGCTGGCCCCCGATGCGCCGGTGCCCGTGCTCGACCAGACCGACGACCTGGCCCGGCCGGGCGGCGCGGGCCTCGCCGCCCTGCTCGCCGCCCGCGACGGTCACGACGTCGTCCTCGTCACCGCCCTGGCTGACGACGAGGGCGGGCGACGCCTCGCCGCGTTGCTCGCCGACGCCGGCGTCACCGTCGTCGACCTCGGGCTCGACGGCCCGACACCGCAGAAAATCCGGATGCGGACCGGCACCAGCACCCTGCTGCGTCTCGATCGCGGGACCGGTGACAATCGCGGGACCGGTGGCGCGGTGCGCGACACGCTTCCCGAGGCGGGCCGGCGGGCGCTCGCCGCGGCCCGGGCGATCCTCGTCGCCGACTACGGTCGCGGGCTCACGCGGCATCGCCGGGTCACCGCGGCGCTCGCCGGCCGGGCGCGGCGGGTTCCACTCGTCTGGGATCCGCACCCGCGGGGTGACGTGCCCCCGCGCGGCGCCACGCTCGTCACGCCGAACCTGGCCGAGGCGCGGTGGTTCACCCGCAACGCCACGGTGCGCCGGGACCCCATCGCCGAGGCTACGGACCGCGGCCGCCGGCTCGTGGCCCACTGGGGTGCCGCCGGCGTCGCGATCACCCTCGGCGAACGCGATGCCCTGCTGGTCGGCGCCTCGGACACGCCCCCGCTGATCGCACCGGCGACGCCGGTCGCCGCGGATCCCTGCGGCGCCGGCGACCGCTTCGCCGCGACCGCCACGGCGCTGCTGGGCGCGGGTGCGCTGCCGTCGGAAACCGTCGTCGCCGCGACCCGCGCCGCCAGCGACTTCCTCGCCGCCGGCGGGGTCTCGACGCTCGCCCGGAAAGACGGAGGCGGGGACGAAGGCGGGACTCGCGACGGAGATGGAGGCCGGGGCGGAGACGCGGGCCGGGGCGGGAACGGAGCCAGGGGCGGGGGCGGTCACGATCTGACGACCGCCCTCGACGCGACGACCGCCCTCGACGTGGTGCACCGTACCCGAGCCCGCGGCGGCGTGGTCGTGACCACCGGCGGATGCTTCGACCTGCTGCACGCCGGCCACGTCTCCGTCCTCGCCGCCGCCCGCCGGCTCGGCGACTGTCTCGTCGTCTGCCTGAACAGCGATGCCTCGGTCCGGCGGCTCAAGGGCCCGGACCGGCCGCTGATGAGCCAGGCCGACCGGGCCGCCGTGCTGCTGGGTCTGGGCAGCGCGGACGCCGTGGCGGTGTTCGACGACGACACCCCCGCCCGGCTGCTCGGGGAGCTACGCCCGGACGTGTTCGCGAAGGGCGGTGACTACGCGGTCGCCGACCTGCCGGAGGCCGCCGTCGTCGCGTCCTGGCAGGGGCAGGCAGTCGTCCTGCCCTATCTCGAAGGCCGTTCCACCACAAAGATGATCAGAGAGGCGGTACGCCGTGGCGGCACCTGCCGGCGGCGCGCATCGTCCTGGCGGCGCCGCGCTGGCTCGAACCGCTGGCACTGCTGTCCGGCGCGGTCAACGGCGTACTCGACACGGCGCCGCTGGGACCGGTACCACCCGACCGACCCGACCGACCCGACCTGCTCGAGCGACCCGACCTGCTCGACCGGCCCGGCCTGGCCGTCAACCTGCACGGCCGCGGACCGGAGTCCACCGCGACCCTGCGCGCCGCGGACCCCCGCCGACTGTGGGCCTTCGACCTGCCCGCAGGCCCCCGCTGGGACGAGCCCGGTCCCGATGAAGCGCCCGCGGGCGCCGAGGAGCAGGCCGAGGAGCACGAGGTGGTCCGCTGGTGCCGGATGCTCGCCGCCTACGGGGTGCCCTGCGACCCGAGGGACCTGGCTCTGGACCGACCCGCCCCATCCCACCGGCCAAGCCAACTAAGCCGGCTCGACCGACCCGACCAGACCCCCGGACCCGACCAGTCCGACCAGGCTGCCCCGCTCATCGGCGTCACGCTGGTCCATCCGGGCGGGGCCGCCCCTGCCCGCCGCTGGCCGGTCGACCGGTGGGTGAGCGTGGCCCGGGGCCTGGCCGGGCGTGGTCACCGGGTGGTCGTGACCGGCAGCCGCCCGGAGGCCGCCCTCGCCACCGAGGTGGCCCGTCGCGCGGGGCTCCCCGCCGCTGCCGTCCTCGCCGGCGACACCGACCTGCTCGGGCTGTGTGCCCTCGTCGCCGACGCCCGGCTCGTCGTGGCCACCGACACCGGGGTGGGACACCTGGCCACGGCCTACGGCATCCCGTCGGTGCTGCTGTTCGGGCCGGTCTCACCGGCCGCGTGGGGGCCCCCGCCGGACCGCCCGCGCCATCGTGCCCTGTGGGCGGGCCGTCGCGGCGATCCATTCTCCGCAGCCCCCGATCCGGGCCTGCTCACCCTCACCCCGGCCGATGTGCTCGACGCCGTCGACTCAGTACGGAGGTTCTGCGGGTCCGGGGGTCTCGGCGCGGGGTTTGGACCGCGGCCGAGGGGTCAATCCTCGCTGCATGACTACCGCCATCGAAGCGCAGAAGTATCTCAAGGGAATCGACTATCCGGCCGATCGCGCGACAATCATGAAAAAGGCGAAGGAGAACGGGGCGGACGAGTCCATCATCCAGGCCCTCGAACACATACCGGACCGTCAGTACAACGGGCCGAACGCCGTCTCGAAGGAACTCGGCGGCCAGTCCTGACGTCCGCCCCGGCACATCAGATGGCACATCGGGTCCCCATCCCCGGATCCTGTGGCCAGGACCCTACGGCCAGGCGGCCGCGATCGACACGACCCGTCGGCATGGCATGGCACGACCTGCCGGGCCGGCCGCCGGGCCATTCGCTCAACCCGCACCCATGATTGCCTCCGCGATGAGGAACGCGGCGACAAGCGGGACGACGACGCCGACAGCGATCAGAGTGATGGCCATCGGGGTCCGATTGGGCGGGCCCGGTCCGGCGTTGGGCTGATCGCCGCTGACCGCCCCAGCCATGGAGTCCTCGCCGGGCGGCGTCTCCCCTGGGGGCACCCCGCCACCGGATTCAAGACCGGTGGCGACCGCGGGGTCGGGATCGATGGACGAGCGGGCGGATCCCGGCGGCGCCGGGCCCGGACCGCCCGCCGGACCACCCGACCGGAGATGGCCGGAACGGGGTCGGGCGGCATGGGCCGGTCCGGGCTGCGGGTGGCGGGAACGGGGATCGGTGGGCGCCATGACAACGGCATGCCCCACCCGCACCCTCCTACCCCACCCGATTCGCTGTCCACCGGCCCACCCCGCCTTGCCCCGCCCTGCCCCACTCCGCCCGGGATCCGATGGTGGGAGGCGACCTGCCGGCGGGTGGTGGTGGTCCGAGGCCGGATATTCCGTGGCTTTCCGCTCGCTGAGGGGCAACGGCTCAGCGCACGCCGCGCGGGCGGAACTGAACACTGATCCGCGGCCCCACCGGCCGCGCCGTCTTGGGCACGGCATGGTCCCACGTGCGCTGGCAGCTGCCTCCCATCACGAGCAGGTCGCCGTGACCCAGGTCGTGCCGGATCGTCGGACCGCCCCCGCCCCGAGGCCGCAGCAGCAACGCCCGCGGAGCACCTAAGACGGCGATCGCGACCATGGTATCGCGGACACCACCCGGCCCGACGCGATCGCCATGCCAGGCCACACTGTCACGCCCGTCGCGATACAGGCACAGCCCGGCGGTGGCGAAGCCCTCGCCCAGCTCGGCCGCATAGTGCTCGTCGAGGACCCGCTTCGCCGCGTCGAGCGCCGGGTCGGGCAGCGACGCACGCTCGTCGTAGAAGGCGAGCAGCCGGGGAATGTCGACGACCCTGTCGTACATCGTCCGTTGCTCCGCCCGCCAGGGGACACGATCGCGCAGCCGCTCGAAGAGCACGTCGGCTCCAACGATCCAGCGGGGCCGCACATCGACCCACGCGCCCCGCGCTAGCCCGACTCGCTGGACGGACGTCCCGAGTGGACCGACCTCGACCGCCGGGGCGTCATCGAGCAACGAGGCCTGGAACGCCGCGATCTCCATGCTTCGACATTATCAAACACACGTTCGAAGACGGGTCTGCGACAGGCCTGCCGACCCGACCGCCGTCACAGGTTGACAGGCGAATAATCGGAGCAGGAATAGACGAGGAATAGACGAAGGTAGCCGGCGGGGTCCCCTCGAATCGCATCGTTCCGATGTACGTCGCCCCCGTCAGCGACTTCCGCGAGGTCTTCAGCTCCACGACAGGCCTACGGATCCCGCCTTCCGACCGAAGGCACGACGTAGCCGGCACCCGGAGATCCGCCGCTCCCGCGGCGGCGAACAACACGACCGTCCGACCGGCTCCGACGCGCACCTCCAGCACATTCACGAAGTAGTTGTCGTCATAAACGCTCACCGCCACCGACGGCATCGTCACCGTGCCGAGGAGCGCAGGCGAGTAGTCCGCCTGGCACGAGTAGCGGAAACGGTAGCTTCCCGGCAGCGCGAGCGAGAACGTCAGTGTTCCGGAATACCGTCCGGAGGAGCTCACCGGCACCTCGGCCTGGACGGGAAACAGCCGGAACTCGCGAGAACCCGACGAGACCAGCACGCAGGATGTCCGCGGATCCCGCAGGTCGCTACGGCCGGTCGCGTCGAATCCGACCCGCAGCAGGAAGCCGTCCTGCCGGCTTCTGGTGAGAGTTGCGTAATAGTCGGCGCTGTACTGCGACACCCCGGGCGCGGCGGCGGAGAAGGAGGGCACGACGGTGAGCTCCTGGGACAGTCGGGGGAAGCCGGCTGCGGTGGCCGAGCTCGTTCGCGCCCCGGTCCCCGCACTGGTCCCGGCCCCGCTCCCCGCACCGCTCGCGGCCGCGGACGGCGATACCTTCGGGACGCCGTCTTCCGGTCCGGTCGCGGCCACCGTCGAGGACGCGGTGCCGGTCAGGGACCCGTCGCCCGGATGGGTGCCGACACCACCGCGGGCGAGGAACACCCCGGCCAGGATCGCGAGGACGGCTGTCAACGTCCCGGCCACGAGCCACACCCGTCCCGAGAGGCGGCCAGGCGCCCCGGGCGTCCCAGGCATCCCGGAGTCGGGCCACCGCGAACCGCCTGCCTCCGGCTCGCCGACGGGCGGCAGCAGGGCCGTTGCCGGTCGCGAGACCGTAGGTACCCGCGGCAACAGCGGTGTCGGTGCCTGTGGCAACAGCGGTGTCGGTGCCTGTGGCAACAGCGGTGTCGGTGCCTGTGCCGGCGGTGGTGCCGGTGGCAGCGGTGGTGCCGATGGCGATACCGGTGCTGGCACCTGTGGCGGTACCAGCACCGGTGATGCCGGTCCCCGGCCGCGAGGGAGGCGAGGGCGCGCGCGGCAGCCGCGGCATCCAGCCGGACTGCCGGGTCCTTCTCGAGCATCGCCTCCAGCACCGGCTGGAGCCGACCGGCGAGCACGGTCGGGCGCGGCGGTTCGAACAGGATCGCGCTGAGCAGCCCGGCGGTCGTGTCGGCCTGGAACGGTAACCTCCCCTCCACCATCTGGTAGAGGGTGACTCCCAGGGAGAACACGTCACTACGTCCGTCCGCGGGCTGACCGCCGAGCCGTTCGGGAGCGACATAGGCGATGGTGCCGACCACTCCGGCTGCGGTCATCCGACTGTCGTCGTTGTGCGCGGCGATACCGAAGTCGGTGACGAGTGCCCGGCCATTCTCCGCCAGCAGGATGTTGCCCGGTTTGATGTCGCGATGAACGACGCCCTTCACGTGGGCGAAGGCGAGGGCATCGGCGACCGCGGCTCCGATCGACGCCGTCTCATCCGGCCGTAGCCCGCCCGATCCCCGCAGCCGGTCCGCTACCGACCGAGCCGGGATGATGAGGTCCATGACGATCCACGGCAGCCCGCCGTCCTCGACCACGTCATGGACGCTGACGATCCCGGGATGACCCCGAAGGCGGGCGGCGTTCATCCCTTCCCGCCGTGCGCGGGCGATCCGTTCGGTCCACTCCCCCGGCGTCGAGTCGACGGGGATCGAGACTTCCTTGAGCGCGACGTCGACCCGCAGCATCTGGTCGGTCGCCCGCCAGACGGCCCCCATCCCGCCAGCCCCGAGGCGATCCTGGAGTCGGTAACGGCCGGCGACGACCAGTCCCGCATGGCCTACCACGGTCCTCCCCGATCTTCCCCGCCCGTGCCCGTTCATGCCGTCCGTGCCCGTTCATCGGGCAACTTCTCTGGACGGCTACTTTAGTGAGGGTTCCGTGGATGTCTCCCCGCCGGCCCGGTCGGCCCGGTCGGCCTGATCCCGACTTACCAGGCCGCCGATCGCGCACTCGTCGTGGGACCGCCGAATTCAGGGGAGGAAGTAACGGTCCAGGGGCCACCGACCGTACCCAGGTCCCCCGAACCCAGGTCCCCCGAACTCAGGTTCGGCCGGCTCGGGTCCCCGTACCCAGGTTCCCCGAGCTCAGGTTCGGCGCCGGGGGGTGCGGGACGTTGCGTGCGCCGAGCATCTCGGCGGCGATCTCGCGGACCTCGGCCATGCTCGGGACGGCGCGCCCCGCGTCGGTCAGCTCCCGCTGCACGGAGGTCATCTCCACCTCGGGCATGCCGCAGGGCGTTGCCCAGGCCCATGGCCGCATGTCGCAGTCGACGTTGAGCGCGAATCCGTGGCTGGTCACCTTGCGCGTGCACCGCAGGCCGATGGACGCGATCTTCCGGTTGGTCCGGCGGGTCCAGACGCCCGTGAGCTCGACGGACCCGGGCGGGGTGTCCCGCCGCTCGGCCGGAATGCCGAGCGCCTCGACCGTATCCACCAACCGGGCCTCCAACAGCCGCAGGAACGGCACCACCGCGTTCATTGCGCCGATATGACACATCACGTAGCCCACCAGCTGGCCGGGGGCGTGGTACGTCAGCAGCCCACCCCGGTTGGTCTCGTGAACCGGGATGCCCAGCCCCGCGAGCGGGCGGTGCTCGGGCGGGGTCCGCTTGCCGACGGTGTAGACCGGCGGATGCGACAGGAACCACAGCGTGTCCAGCCGCACGCCGTCGATCCGTTCCCGCACCATCACCCGCATCCGCGCCATGGCAACCTCGTAGTCGACGAGATCCTCGTCGAGGCGCAGCAGGGTCTCAGGCCAGGTCACCGGGACCGGGCCGCCGTCCACGGCGTCCACGGCGTCCACCCCGTCGACGACATCCACTCGGTCGATAGCATTCACGGGGTTCACGGCATTCACCTCTCCACCGTATGCCCGGTCCACCGTGTGCCCGGGTTCCGGCGGTCCGGGCCGGGATGATCCCGCGCGGTCGGCGTACCGTAGCGCACAGGGAGCAGCAATGACGTACGACATTGTCGCCGACCTCGTCGTGGTGGCCCACCTGCTCGGGATCGCGTTCATCATCTTCGGTGGGCTGCTGGTCCGGCGGCGGCGCTGGCTGCTCTGGCTGCATGTGCCCGCCATCATCTGGGGCGTAACAATCATCACGATCGGGTTCACCTGTCCGCTGACCCCGTTGGAGAAGTATCTGCGACGGCTTGATGGTCAACCGGCCTACCAGGGCGGTTTCATCGATCATTACCTTGCGGGCGTCCTCTACCCGGACGATCTCACCTGGCTCGTCCGCTCGCTGGCCGCGCTGATCGTGGTCGTTGCCTACGTGCGCGTCTGCCTGGACCTGCACCGACGACGGTCCCGACCGACGGTGGGCACCGGACCGGATCCGGCATCATCCGACCCCGGCCAGCGATGACCGTGATGACCGGCGGTGGGGTAGGCCGAGGCCGGCTACGACGTCACAGCGCTACGACGCCACAGCGCTACGACGCCGCCACCGGCACACCCCGAATACCCCAACGGGCACACCACCTACGCCGGCGCCGCCCAGCGGGTGCTGGACCGGGTGTCTCAACCGGCGGTGAGCCAGTGGGACACGGCGTCGCCCGTCACGACTCGCACGGTCAGAATTACCGCGGCAACCGCGAGAAGCGGAACGACAACCCAGTGTTCGATCCTGCCGTCCGTCCGGGGAACCAGGACTGTCTCCATCCGCCAGGTGACCGGCCAGAGAAGAGGGCAGCCGCGCGGGGTCAGGCAGTCCCCGGCCAGGTGGGCGAGACAGCCCAGGGTGACCGCGTAGCCGGCGAAGCTCATGTCGATGCCGTGCATGAGAAAGACAGCGACCCCGGCGGTCACGCAGTCCATGACGGACGACCAGTGCTCGTGCTTCTCGAAGTCCAGGCCGAGCCCACGTAGCCCGAAGCCCACGAGGACGAACAGCGCGGCCCAGCATCCGTACTCGAAACGGGCGGCCAGCAGGCCCATGACCACACCCATGCCGAGCGCGAAGAGGATCGAGTGGGTGGCGTGCCGGTGGCCACCGGCGGCCCTGCTGATCCACCTGCACATAACCCGGGTGACCGGCCCGAAGGTGTTGGCGATCCGACCGTTGGGATGGTCGATGTCGGGCAGAAGCGCCGCGCCCGCGGACACCACCGCGCCGGCGATCACCTGGGACGAGGACAAGGACACCGCGTGCGAGCCCAACCACTGCTCCCGGGACAGCAGGGGTGCGGCGGCCAGCCAGACCACCGCCCCGCTCAGGGCGTGGGTCCGCCCCATCATGGCAGCTCAACCTGAATGATCAGCACCGTCAGACTGTATCCAGCCGATCCAGCCGCCGCGCGCCGAGCGACGTTCGGCTGTCCCATGGCAAGCAGGCCCCGCGTGTGGTCATCGATCCAGCTCGTCAGACCGGTCGTCCGCGAGTTTGATGTTCCGGTCAGCTCGCAGGCGCGGGTGCTGACGCGAAGAGCAGCGCTACGCGGTCTCCAACAGGCTCGAAGCCAAGCTGCTGATACACGCCGTTGCTGGTCGGATTAGCCAGATCGGTGAACAGCAGGACCTCGTGCGCTGTG
>NZ_CDWTNB010000114.1:12068-13563 GCF_977947065.1 Frankia sp. CgJB1 | reverse complement strand
CTCAAGCAAGCCTCGGGGGGCGTCTTGGGCTCCGGCGTGGTTGCGTTGTCCGGCGTCGGTTCTGGTACCACCTTTGCCGGCAGTGCTCGTGGACGAGGCGTGGCTGTCGGTCGTGCGCGCTGGGGCCGGCGGTCGTGGTGACGGTGACCGTTCGGCGGACATCGACTGCCCACTGTTCCCATTCTTCCAGGCTGCGCGGTGGGTGGTCGTTGTCAGGGACCAGCAGGCCCTGACAGATCGGGCAGCGGCCGTTCTGCCTGTTAAGCAGGTTGGTGCGGCGCCATCCGATCGGCGGCAGGCCGTCGCCGTGTTTCTGTTTCCGGCGGCGGCGTTGGGCCCAGTAGCTGGTCAGGGTCGGGTCGTCCGGGGACGCTCTTCCCTTGACCAGGTCGTGGCGTACGACCTTTGTCCAGGCGAAGCGGAGCAGGAAGGCACCGGAGTCCCTGTCTCCAAACACCCACCTATCCTGCCTGGTCGGGTGGAAACGGCCGTAGTACCGGGCGACGATCCGCCGCTTCCCCCGATGGTTGTGGCGGAAGAGCGCTCACTTGTAGGTGAGTTTCCACAGGTAGTGGTCCAGTGCCTGGAACGTCTCCGTGGACACGACACCCCGGTAGTAGGCGGCCCACCCCCGGATGATCGGGTTGAGCGTGCGGATGACCGCGCTCGCGTTGGCCCCGCGCAGGGCCTTCATCGCGTCGGCCAGTCGTGCCCGGACGCGGGCGACCGCGTCCTTACTGGGTTTGATGATTAGCTTCGGCCCGTGGCGTCGGATGGTGAACCCGAGGAAGTCGACGCCTTCGTCGAGGTGGACCACACGGGTCTTGTCCTCGTTGAAAGCCGGCCCTCGGTCCGCCAGCCACGGCGTCAGCCGGGCTTTAACCTGTTCGACCTGTTACCGGCTATCGCACAACGCCACGAAGTCGTCGCAGTATCGCACCAACACCGGTGTGCCCGTCGCTGTTACTTCGGACTTCCGGTAAGGATTCCACCCGTAGACGGAGCCCGCCGCCTCCTCCATTCCCTGCAACGCGATATTAAAGAGCAACGGACTGATCACACCACCTTGGGGAACTCCTTCGGTGGTGGGTTGATACCCATCCGAGCCGATCACACCCGCCATCAGCCATCTGGCCACCACTTCCCGTCCCGGAAAGCTTCCCAGCAGCTTGAGGAGATGATCGTGGTCAACGTGGTCGAACGCTGCTTCCAGGTCCGCGTCCAACGCCCACCGGCGTTTCGTCCGCGGACCCGCCACGGTCCAGAAGATCGCAGTGATGGCGTCCTGGCAGCTGCGTCCGGGCCGGAAACCATACGACTTCGGCTCGAACCTCGCTTCCCACTCTGGTTCCAACGCGGTGACCACCATCGCCTGAACCACCCGGTCGGCGATCACCGGTATTCCCAGCGGCCTGCTCTTTTTCGTTCCCGGCTTCGGGACGAACACCCGCCTGACCGGTTGGGCACTCCACGACCGGATGTGCCTTTGCACCGT
>NZ_CDWTNB010000114.1:0-11709 GCF_977947065.1 Frankia sp. CgJB1 | reverse complement strand
GGCATTTGAGCACCCAGCGGCGCTCGGGATCGCGCAGCCCGATCAGCTGCAGATTGCGCCGGTTCCGCTGGTACGCGCCAGTCCAATCCTGGTCTGCGATCCACGCGGAGTAGGTCGGCAGGTGCCCGGTATATTCAAGAAGGCTCGAGAGCATTGATTGGCGGATCAATCGCCAACACTCCTCGACCGCATCGGCGATACGATTGTGAATGCCCAGATAGCCAGGATGTTGCGCGACGAAGCCGGCGATATCCTGCTGGGTCTGCCGGAAGACCGGGTTGGTCGGCCAGGTCGAGACCGGCGGCCGGGGCTGGGGAGCGTAGGTCAGCCACAGTTCGACGCCCTGGTTGGCCGGGTCGGCGGCGAGCAGCCGGTGCAGGGTGGTCGTGCCGGTGCGCGGCATGCCGACGATGAACACCGGTCGCTCGATCGGTACCTGGGCATGCTCGGGGTATTCGCGCCACCCGGCCTCACTGAAAAGGCGGGAAACCAGGATTCCGCACAGATTGTCGCGGACCATCCGGACGCCGTCCGCAGTCAGGGCGGTCTCCTGCTCGTAGGAGGCAAGGACGACCTCCAGCCCCTCGAGGTAGTCCGGCGGGCCAAAGTCGGAAAGCCCGGTGAGATCGGAGGCCTCGGCGTGTAGTTCCTCGATTGTGCAGATCTTGTCCACTGAACAGGCTCCTGTAATTCATGGGGCAGCGTTATTGAACTGTCGCAAGGAGGGGCTCGTCTCGCCGCAAAGCTCGGTCGAGCCCGTTGGGTGGCTTCTCCGACGCAGGTCGCGCACATGGCGGGCCTACCGGCGGATGGAGTACGTCCAAGCCGTCCGAGGACGGTTCGGCGAAGGCAGCGGAGAACTCGCTGCGGCAGAGGTCGGGTCTAGGGTCGGGACGTCCGTCAACAGAATAGACCAACTGAGCGTGCGAGCGGCATGGCGATAAGCTCATCCAATCGAAGCCGATGCTCGTGACATCGATAAAGTGAGTGCCCGCCGCCCAGGGTATTGGGGCTCTTCGCGGTTCGCCGGACGGCGTATTTGGCCGCTGACCTTCTATGATGCCTGGTGGTGGCTGGTGTAGCCGTGGGTCGGGGTAGAAAACGAGGCCGCCGCCCGCGAGGCGCTGCCACCCGCGGCGCTGGCCGTCGGCCCGTTCCACGTCGTCCATCTGGCCAACAGGGCCGTCAGCGACGTCCGCCGCCGCGTCACCTACGCCCGCCCCACCCGGCCACTCCCAGTCACCACCAACCCAGCAGCAACCGTAATCGGCTAACTACAGATTCCGGCCAACCGCGAGGAGTCAGTATTGTTATGAGAATGTCACGTAGGTCGTCAGGGAGAGGGCCGGCGGCGGTGTGGGCGCGGTCGGTCAGATCGTGGCCCTGCGGGTGGTCGGGAGAGCCAACCGCCAATGGAGTCGCCTATGAGGCGCTCTCACCTCGCCTACTTTGGATTCGGAATGAAATAACTTGTTCACTTCGGGGTCCTCGCGAGCCCGTGACCTGCGAAGACTCATATTGGCTTGCATTAATTACTTCATTACGAATTCTTTGCGTCCTACAACGATCGGAACGCTGATGGCGTCGATGCCGCCCGAGCTGGGCAAGGGCCGGCGGCACGTGGTGCTGGTGATCTGCTGCTCGAGCCTGTTCATTGTCGCGCTGGACGCGACGATCCTCAACGTCGCCCTGCCGTCGATCAGGAACGACCTCCATGCCGCCGACTCCGGGCTGCAGTGGACGATTGACGCCTACGGCCTGGTGCTGGCAAGCCTGCTGCTCTTCTCCGGCTCGATGGGCGACCGGTTCGGGCGCAGGCGCGTGTTCCAGACCGGGCTGACGCTGTTCTCCTTCGGGTCGCTGCTATGTAGCCTGGCACCTGGGCTTGGCTGGTTGATCGCGTTCCGGATGATCCAGGCGGTCGGCGGGTCGATGCTCAACCCGGTCGCACTGGCGATCATCACCAACACCTTCACCGAGCCCCGGGAGCGGGCGCGCGCGATCGGCATGTGGGGCGGGGTGATCGGCCTGAGCATGGCACTGGGACCGGTTCTCGGCGGCCTGCTGGTCGACACGGTCGGCTGGCGGTCGATCTTCTGGATCAACGTGCCGATCGGCATCGTCGCGATGGTGCTCACCGGCCGGTACGTGCCCGAGTCGAGGGCGCCGCGGGCCCGGCGGTTCGACCCGGCGGGCCAGGCGCTCGTCGCCGTCACCCTCGGCACCCTCGCTTACGCAATCATCGAGGCGCCGGCCGCCGGCTGGGCGGCCCCCCGGACGATCGTCATGTTCATCGTCGCCGCCCTTGCCCTGACCGGGCTCGTCGTGTGCGAGACGCGGCGCCAGGACGCCCTGCTGGATGTGCGGTTCTTCCGCAGCGCTCCGTTTGCCGGTGCCACCGTCATCGCGCTCTGCGCCTTCGCGGCGTTAGGCGGCTTCCTCTTCCTGAACACGCTCTATCTGCAGGTCGTGCGCGGCTACTCGGCACTGCACGCCGGCCTGCTGACGCTACCGATGGCGGCCCTCGCGGCGGTGACGCCGCCGATTTCCGGCCGGCTCGTGGCCAGCCACGGGCCGCGGCCGTCGTTGATCACCGCTGGGATGGCGTTGCAGGCCAGCGGCGTCCTGCTATCCCTCCTGGGGACGCAGACCAGCCTGGCGCCGGTCATCTGCGCCTACGTACTCTTCGGCGTCGGGTTTGGGATGGTCAACGCACCGACCACGAATATCGCGGTGTCCGGGATGCCGGTCGCCCAAGCCGGCGTCGCGGCAGCGGTCTCCGGTACCAGCCGGCAGATCGGCATGGCGCTCGGCGTCGCGATCTTCGGCTCGGTAGCCGCGCATCACGTTGCGGGCCGTCCTGGCGTGACGACCATCGACCCGACCAGCGCGCCCGCCTGGTGGATCATGGTTAGCTGTGAGCTCGCCATCGCCGTGCTTGGCGTGCTCACCACCGGCCGGTGGGCGCGCGGCACGGCGGCCCGCACCGCGGTGCTCTTCACCCCCCAGCCAGCGCTGCCGGAGGCCGAGGCGGTCGCGAGTGTCTCCGGCGGAGCGGGGCCGCCCTGACCGAGCGCGGTCCCAGCGGGGGGACGCGCGCAGGTGCGCGCGGGCACGCGACCAGCAAAGGCCAAACCACAGGTCAATCGGCTCTGTTGCATGCGGCCAAGGCGGGACCTGCATGCTGGTACTTGGGCATGATCAGGTGATGGTTCGAGGTGCGGTCGCTCCGCCGCTGCCGGTGTCGGAGTTCGCGAGGTTCCGGTTCCCTCCCGGGGTGATCGTGCTGGCGGTCCGCCCGGAGATCGGTGTCGGCGCCTTGACTCGATGCGGCTGATCTTCTGCTGGCCTCGGTCATGGCGTCAGCGGTCTCTTCCTGAGCCTTGGCGTGCGACCGGTCAGGTCTGGGAAATCACCTGGTACCCCTCCGCACCGGCACACCGGACCGGCCTTCGGCTATGGATTCGGAATAAAATAACTTGTTCACTTCGGGGTCCTCGCGAGCCCGTGACCTGCGAAGACGCATATTGGCTTGCATTAATTACTTCATTACGAATTCTATGTGCTGGACGACGAGATGGTGTTCGAGCTCGAAGGTGAGCCGGCGCGTGTCGTCCGGGCCGGCGATCCGTTCTGGGAGCCGGGTGGCGACGTCATCCACTACCAGGACGGCAACAACCGCGACGACATCCCCGTGCGCTTCACCGTCACCATGCTCTGCGAACCGGGCAAACCGATGCTTTCGCTCGTGGACGAGGAGGAGCTCGTCCGGCGTAAGAACCGCCGAGCCTCGCGCACAAACTGACCGTGAGCTCAGCTAGACCGCCCCCGTCGTACCCACATACTCGGACATTTCACCTCCGCGAAACCGGAAGGCCAAGAAGATGAAGATCGCTGTCATCGGTGGAACCGGGCTCATCGGATCGAAGGTGGTCCGGATCCTGAACGCGAGCGGGCACGAGGCAGTGCCGCACTCGCCGTCCACCGGCGTGGACCTGCTGCGCGGGCAGGGCCTGCCCGAGGCGATGGAGGGGGCCGATGTCGTCGTCAACCTGACGAACTCGCCGACCTTCGACGACGCCTCGCCCGCGTTCTTCCAGACGACCATGGACAACCTGCTCACAGCCGCCAAGGCCGCCGGCGTCAGCCACGCCGTCATCCTCTCGATCGTGGGCGCCGACCAGGTGCCGGGCCTGGTCTACTATCGCGCCAAGGTGCTGCAGGAGAACATCCTCAAGGCCGGCCCCGTGCCGTACTCGATCGTCCGCGCCACGCAGTTCTTCGAGTTCATCGACGCGGCGCTGTCTTGGACCACCGACGAGAACACCGTCCGCCTGCCCGCCACGCGCGTCCAACCCATCGCCGCGGTCGACGTCGCCCAGGCCGTGGCCGACGTCAGCGTGGGCACCCCGCTGCAGGGCACCCGCAACGTCGCCGGCCCCGAGATCTTCGCGCTCGACGAACTGGGCAAGATCACCCTCGCCGCCCACGGTGACCATCGCACCGTCGTCACCGACAACAGCGCCGGCATATTCGCCGCCGCCTCGGGCGGCGCCCTCATCGCCAAGGACGGCGCCGCCATCGCCAGGACCACCTACCGGGGGTGGCTCGCGCGCTGACTCGGCCAGGGTCCGCGCGACATCCGTCGCGCGGACCCCGTCGGGAATCCTCGTAGATTCAATGATGTGCCCGATCTCGACGGCGTCCTGGCGGCGGTGGGCCCGCGGCTACGCGCGCTGCGCCACCGGCACGGGGTGACGCTGCCACAGCTGTCCCAGGCCACCGGGATCTCGGTCAGCACCTTGTCCCGCCTGGAGTCCGGCCAGCGCCGGCTCACCCTGGAACTGCTGCTGCCGCTGGCACGCCCCCACCAGGTGCCGCTGGACGAGCTGGTCGGCACGCCAACCGCCGACCCGCGCATCCACCCCCGCCCGATCGAACGCAACGGCATGACGCTCATCCCGCTCACCCGCCGACCCGGCGAGCTGCAGGCCTACAAAATGACCATCCCGGCGCACTGGCCCGCCCGCGAACCGCAACGGCAGGCCCACGAGGGCTACGAATGGTTCTACGTCCTGTCCGGACGGCTGCGCCTGCAGCTCGGCGAGCACGACATCGTTCCCACCCCCGGCGAGGTCGCGGAGTTCGACACCCACGTCCCCCACGCCTTCAGCAACCCCACCCCGCGGCCCGCCGAAGCCCTCAGCCTGTTCGGCCCCCAGGGCGAACGCCTGCACGTCCGCGCCCACCCGGCAACAACAAGTGAGAGCAGCCGGTAGCAAGGGAAGGGAAGGGACGCCAGCGGTAAGAAAGCCCCACCGAAAGACCCGCGAGAACGGCCAACGAATAATGGTGGGCCTGCCTGGCGCAGGACGTTCTGCGCCCGGTTCGGGTGCCGGAGTTCCTCCGAATGTGGGACGTCAGGCCGTGCCGCGGCAACCGGTGCGCGGATAACGTGACTAGCGCCGGCAGCGGCAACACCATCGGGAGCGGAATGTGACACTTGTGCACGATAGACCGGCCGGGCACACGGGCCCGCCGGCGGGCGAGCTCCCGCCCGGGGTTGTGAAAACCCTGGCGCAGTACCTGCGGACGACGTCGCACAAGGACATCGCGCTGCTGTACTTCATGACCTCGCTGGTATTCTTCGCGTTCGCTGGAATCCTGGCGATGCTCATCCGGGCCGAGCTCACCCAGCCGGGTCTGCAGTACCTGTCGAACGAGCAGTACAATCAGGTTTTCACGATGCACGGCACGCTGATGCTGCTGATGTTCGCGACGCCGATCGCGTTTGCGTTCGCGAACTACCTGATCCCGCTGCAGATCGGCTCGCCTGACGTGGCCTTTCCACGGCTGAACGCGTTGTCGTTCTGGCTGTTCCTGTTCGGCAGCCTGACGGTCACCGCGGGCTTCCTTACGCCGAACGGCGCCGCCTCCTTCGGCTGGTTCGCCTATACGCCGCTGTCGAACGCCGCCTACTCGCCGGGCGTCGGCAGTGACCTGTGGGTGCTGGGTCTGACCGTCTCCGGTCTGGGTACCATCCTGGGCGCGGTCAACTTCATCACGACGATCCTTTGCCTGCGGGCGCCCGGCATGACGATGTTCCGGCTGCCGATCTTCTGCTGGAACCTGCTGGTGACCTCGATCCTGGTGCTGGTCGCCTTCCCGGTGCTCGCGGCCGCGCTACTCGCCCTGGAGTTCGACCGCCGGTTCGGCGCGCACATCTTCGACCCGGGTAACGGCGGCGCCGTCCTCTGGCAACACCTGTTCTGGTTCTTCGGGCATCCCGAGGTGTACATCATCGCCCTGCCCTTCTTCGGGATCATCACGGAGATCATCCCGGTGTTCTCCCGAAAGCCGTTGTTCGGCTACAAGGGACTGGTCTACGCGACCATCGGCATCGGGGCGCTGGCGATCGCTGTGTGGGCGCATCACATGTACGTCACCGGCGCGGCGCTGCTGCCGTTCTTCGCTTTCCTGACGTTCCTGATCGCGGTGCCCACCGGGGTCAAGTTCTTCAACTGGATCGGCACGATGTGGCGCGGACAGCTCACCTTCGAGGCGCCGATGTTGTTCGCCGTCGGCTTCCTGGTGACGTTCCTGTTCGGTGGTCTGACCGGTGTTCTGCTGGCCAGCCCGCCGATCGACTTCCACGTCTCGGACAGCTACTTCGTCGTCGGCCACTTCCACTACGTCGTCGCCGGCCTGTTGTTCGCCGGCTTCGGCGGGGTGTACTTTTGGTTCCCGAAGGTCACCGGCCGGATGTTGAACGAGCGGCTCGCGAAGGTGCACTTCTGGACGATGTTCTTCGGCTTCCACCTGACCTTCCTGGTGGATCACTGGCTCGGTGTCAAGGGCCTGCCGCGCAGATACGCCGACTACGGCCCGGACGACGGCTTCACCACGCTGAACACCATCGCCACCGCTGGCAGCTCCCTGCTTGCGCTGTCGACCCTGCCGCTGCTGTACAATCTGTGGTGGTCGTACCGGAAGGGTCGGGTCGTGACAGTGGACGACCCGTGGGGCTTCGGCAACTCGCTGGAATGGGCGACGTCCTGCCCACCGCCGCGGCACAACTTCACCTCGCTGCCGCGGATCCGCTCCGAGCGGCCCGCCTTCGACCTGCACTACCCGCAGGCGGCCGGCGCGGTCGACTACCATGCCACCCCCGAGTTCACCCCGACCCGCGACACCCCGGAGCTGAATACCTGAGAACGCGGCTCACGTTGGCGGCTGAACCGGAACCGCCCCGGGCTGTTGAGAGCCCGGGGCGGTTCAGCCCTGACAGGCCCGGCCCTCATGGGTGGGTGCGGTTCACGGCGCTGCTGGCCGATGCGGCCCGCCGTGAGGTGCGCCCACCGAGGTCGAGACCGCGCTTGCCGACCGGTCGGGCGATCGGCGTCCTGGGCGGGATGGGCGAGTCTGGGTGGGATGGGCGAGACCGCGCGGGGCTACGACTGACGGTTGTAATCTCGGCTAGCTCGTGTTGATTCCATGAGGGTCACCAACCCGCCTGACTCGCATGTACTGGAAGGTGACTGGGTGATGCGCCGCCCTGTACAGCCGGTATCGTTCATAGATGCGGTGGTCAAAAATCTTCGCGCCGAGCTGTTCAGCGGCAATATCGACAGCAACCAGGCGCTGACCGAAGTAGGCGTCGCCACCCAGTACGATATCGCTCGCCCGACCGCGAAGGCGGCAATCGAGAAGCTGATCGCGGCCGGTCTCCTTGTCCGCGGCAGTCACAAGGTCGCCCGGGTCCCCGAGCTCGGCCCGGACGACGTTCGCGACATCTACAACACGCGCTACTGCCTCGAGCGCGAGCCACTCCGGCTGCTCGCCGCGGCCCGCCGCGTTCCCGCGCAGGCCCGGATGGCCAATGATGAGATCAAGTCGGTGATCAACGGCCCTCAGATCGCGATCGTCGAGCCCGACATGCGGTTTCACCTCAGCCTCGTCGACTCGATGTCCAGTCCCCGCATCAGCGGCATGTACCACAAACTCGCCGGTGAAGTCCGGCTGTGCATGTCGCAGGTACAGGGCCGGGCGCTGCTGAGCGCGGAATCGATCTACGGCGAGCACGCTCGCTTGCTGGAGATGATCGTGACCGGCGATCAGGACGCAGCAACGGTCTTACTCCACAAACACCTCTCCCGCGCGCGAGAGACTCGCGGGCGCTTTCGGCGCCGAACCGGGCCCGGAGGCGGGCTTCGAGTACGAAGCCGCGACGGCGCGCGGGTGACACGTTCGCTCGGACCGCGCATCCATCAAGGTCACGGGAAGTCGTCGACCGGCGTTCTCCAACACGTTCTCAGCCGGCACCGCTAGGATGGGCAGAATCACGGATCGGGCGAGTCGCGTACTCCAGCGTCTCAACAATGTGGACGTATTCGCGCCCCGTTGCGCGTGACATTCCGACCTCGCAGGTCCGGTTGGCCGACGCATGCACCTCGAAGGTGCGGGAGTTGACCTCACGTGCCTCGTTCAACGTCGCCGCCGCAGTCAGCTCGGGATGCAGGAGCCCGCGATCACCGGCGAACGCGCAGCAATTCCAGTCCAGCGGCACGACCACCTCGTCGCTGACCAGCTCGGCGAGTTCCCTGAGTAAAGTCGTGGTGCCCCGCCGCTCGGTCGAGCACGTAGGGTGCAGTACCAGGGACGCCACCCGGCGGGTCACCGAGAGGCGGCCCACGACCTCGGCGCGCACGAATTCGAGCGCGTCCACGAAACGAAGTGCCTCGTAGCCGCCGCCAAGCCGCTCCGCCTCGGCGCGAAGCTCCTCCAGACCTTCTGTGCACGACGCCGTGTCGCACACGACCGGCAGGCGGCCGCCGTCGGTCGCTGCGAGCAGCGCCGGCAGGACCTTGGCCCCGATGACCTCGTGGCCACCCCTGAGACCCTTCGACTTCCACGGCATACCGCAACACATCGACGCAATGCCCTTGGGCACCCGTATCGCTACTCCGGCACGCGCGCACAGCGTCAGCATCGCGGGCATGACCCCGCCGCTGGACGACGACGAGCCGAACATGGCACCGACGCACACACGGCGCACGCCTCTGCGGCAGCCACGACCGCCCGGCGCCGGTACCCCCCCGCGGGGCAGCGAGGCGTCATACTGGGGCATCCTGTCGGTGCCCAACGTTCTGCGGGCCAGGGAGGTCGCGGCTGTCGGCAACGCCGGCGGCAGTGCGGCGGCGGCAGAAAGCGCCTTCCCAGCCAGTGCGGTGGTCGCCCCCCAGTGGCGGGCCGCCGAGCGCCACAGCGCGTCCTCGCCCTTGTTCACCCTCTCGGCGCGCAGCTCTCGCACGAGTGATCCGGTGTTGATCTACACAGGGCAAGCGGTCTGGCACATACCGTCGACCGCGCAGGTGTCGACCGCGTCATAGCGGTAGGCCGCGGACAGCTCGTCGGCGAGCCCCTCGTCTCCCTCCCGCCGCGCGGCCTCACGCTCCCGCAGCAGGGCGATCCGCTGCCGAGGAGTCAGGGTCAGCGCCCGGCTCGGGCAGACCGGTTCGCAGTACCCGCACTCCACGCACATGTCCGCGCCGTAGCCGACCGTCGGCACATCCTTGAGATTGCGCAGATAGGAGCGAGGATCATCGGACAGCACGACCCCCGGGTTGAGGATTCCCGGCGGGTCGAACAGCCGCTTCACCTCCGTCATGACGTCATACAGTTCATCGCCGTACTGGCGACGGATATACCCCGCCATGATCCGGCCGGTGCCGTGCTCCGCCTTGAGCGTCCCCTTGTGCTCGAGCACCAGCTCGACCATTTCCTCGGTGAACGCGTGGTAGCGTTCCAACCGCGCGGGATCCTGGAAGGTCTCAGTGAGCATGAAATGGATATTGCCGTCCTTGGCATGGCCGAAGATGACACTGTTCTGATAGCCGTGCGCGTCGAACAGCTTCGTGAGTTCCTGGCACGCTACCCGCAGGTGCGGCACCGGAACCGCCACATCCTCCAGCAACGCCGTGGTCCCCGCCTGGCGCGCTCCCGCGACGGCCGTATAGAGACCCTTACGCACATGCCACAGGTCCTTTCGGCGCCGCGGGTCCGAGGTCAGCTCCAGGGGCGACTCGGTCTCGAGCCCATCGCACACGCCGCCGGCCCCGGACACCTTGTCGGCAAGCTCCTCGGTGGTCGCTGCCTGCAGCTCCACCAGGAGCGCAACCTGGTCACGCACTTCCAGCGAGCCGATCTCAGCCGGTGTCGCGCCGAGGGTCTGCGCAACGGCAAGGGACCGAGCGTCCATCAGTTCGATCGTCGCGAACCCCACGTCGACCAGCTCGGGCAGCGCGGCGGTCGCGGTGGCGAGGTCACGAAACACCGCCAAGCCCGTCGAGGCGTGGGGAAAGAGCTCCACCGTCCGGAACGTGGCCGAGGCGACGAACCCGAGCGTGCCTTCGCTACCGATCATCAGATGGGCCAGGATCTCGACGGGACGCTCGTAGTCGAGAAACGAGTTGAGACCGTAGCCCATCGTGTTCTTCATTAAAAACTGCCGACGCAGCGTCGCCACGGACGCCGGGTTGCGGCAGATCCGCTCACGGAGCCGCAGCAAGCCCTCATACAGATCGGGTTCCAGCGCGCGCAGCCGTTCATCCGCGTCCGGCGCACCGGTGTCAATCACGGATCCGCTGGATAGCACCACGGTCATCGCCTCGAGCGTCTGGTAGGCGTTCTGCCCGGTACCGCAGGCCATTCCGCTGGAATTGTTGGCAATGACTCCACCCAGGGTGCAGGCGACCTCACTCGCGGGGTCGGGACCGAGCTTCCGCCCGTACGGACGCAGCCGCGCGTTCGCGGCACGGACGGTCACGCCAGGCTCGGCGCGCAGACGGTCACCACCGTCGAGCACCTCGGCCGACTGAAAACCGGGTCGCACGTCGACCAGGATCCCATCGGTGACGCCCTGGCCGCTGAGGCTCGTCCCGCCCGAGCGGAACGTCAGGTACGAACCACTTCGCCGGCATCTCGCAAACAGCGCCGCCACATCGCCCACGCCGGCAACACGTTCCACTGCGGAAGGCACCAGGGATAATGCGACGCATCCCGCGCCATCGCGTAGCGCAGGACCGGACGGCCTGCCACGGCCGGCCCCTGGCCATGCCCGCCGCGGCTCCCCGCTACCTCCGCTACCTCCGCGCCAGTGGGACGCCCTTCAAGACTCATCGCCCGTCCTCTCCAGACAAGGAAAGTCTGACAAGTATACATTCGCACACCCCGCGGCGCGTCACCTCGGCTGCCCTACGATGTCCCTGCCACCCAGCGTCACTGCCACCCAGGGCATCGAACCCTGATCACGAGCCCGTGGCGGCTGTGACTGCTACGACCATGGGCGAGGTGCCGAGCGTGGGGGCCACCCGTCGCCGACGGTGTGAAAACAGTCGTTGGAGCTCGGTACCCCAGGCGGCCTGTCGCCCACAGCAAGAGCCATGAGCTCGGAAAGGGTTTATAATGATCTTTATCACCGCCAAGTTCCGGATCAAGCCGGAGCACGCCGACCAGTGGCCGGAGATCTCACGGGCGTTCACCGAGGCGACCCGCGCTGAGCCGGGCTGCAAATGGTTCGACTGGTCCCGCAACATTGAGAGCCCGACCGAGTACGTACTGGTCGAGGCATTCCAGGATGGCGACGCCGGAGCCGCGCACGTCCAGTCCGACCACTTCAAGGCCGCCCGGCAGACACTGCCGAAGTACCTC
>NZ_CDWTNB010000113.1:0-13216 GCF_977947065.1 Frankia sp. CgJB1 | reverse complement strand
GGACCCGCCCCGTGCACTGGACGCGCCCGGCGGACCCGGCGCGGCCGGACCCCCGGACGCGCCCCGCGGCAGGCTCGGACCCCACGCCCGGGACGGCGCCGATCCCCTCGTCGTTGCCCAGTGCGGCCCGGCCGCGGCGGTCGGCGAGTTCTCCTCGTTCCCCGCGCCGCCGCTGACCGGCAGACCGGTCGTCGGCGGCGCTATGCCGACGCCGGGCCCGATCCCCCGGTCGGGCCACGGCGCGGAAATCACGTCTTCACCGGCGGGACGGCGCGTCAGGATGGGACCATGGCACGCGAGGATACCGGCGACATCCGGCAGGACCCGGAACGGGACGCCTGCATCACCGCCACGAGCATGTTCGTGGGCATCACCGGGACCACCGACATCGGCAGAGGAATCGACCCGGAATCGCTGCAGGAGGTCCTGCGGCGGGCGTTCAGCCTCGTGCGCACCATCGTCTCCACGCACGGCGGCTCGGTCGAGAGATTCATCGGTGACGCCGCGTTCGCCCTGTTCGGCGTCCCCCAGCCGAACGTGGACGACGCGCTGCGCGCCGTCCACGCCGCCCTCGAGATCCGGGCCGCGACGGAGGCGCTCAACACCGAACGTCACCACGACCGGGACCTGAGACTGCGCGTGCGGATCGGGATCAACACCGGCGAGGTCACCGTCGCCGCCGGTGGCGTCAGTGCCGGTGGCGTGAGTGGCGACCCGGTGAACGTCGCCTTCCGACTGGAACACGCCGCGCCCGCCGGCGAGATCTTCATCGGCGACACCACCTATCATCTCGTCCGGGACAGCGTCACCGCGAGCGAGGCGGATCCCCTCGTCGTGCAGGGCAGGCCCGTCCCGTTGCGTGTGCACCGGCTGATCGGACTGGCCGCTCCGTCGCCGGCCGCCTGAGCACCACCGGTGCCCCGCCCCGGCTCCGTGGGCGAGCGGGACGAAGGGCGGTGCGGGACTGCCAGCGGACTGTCAGCGGCGCCGGACGCGACGTGAACCGGTCCGCGGGATGACGGCCGGTTGGGGGCCGCGGCCCAGCCCGCCGTGGCGGACCTGCATGTGGGTGGCGAGCAGTTGGGATGCCTCGGCCTTGGTGGGGACCCGGATCCGAGATGATACCGCAGTACGTGCAGGTGTATCTGGCCATCATGAGGTCCCTTCGGATGCTCGGGTAGGGCCAGAATGCGGCAATGCCGCGACAGATGCATCACATTCCCAGTTCGCATACCTATCTGAAACGCTAATCTCCCACGTGTTTGCATGTCAATCTGGTACGCCCATAAGGTGGGTGGATGCCCCGCCCGCCGTGGACGCCGAGGACGCAGGCTCACCATGAGCTCATGGCCGCCCTGTCCGCCTCAGTCGATGCCACCTGCGAGGCGGAGGAGAGAATGTGGGAGGCCGCCCGCGCCGGCGGAGTGCCGATCGACCTGGTGGCCGCGCTCACCCGGCGCGGACGGACCACCATCTACCGCCATCTCCCCCTTGGGCAGGATCTCGGCGACGCCTGAACGCGCACCGCTTCGCCGGCGGTGGACCGGCGTCCCCGGCCCCGATCCCGGCGTGGCGTCCCCGGCCCGGCCCCTCAGCGGCCAGGGAACAGCTCCCACCCGGCGGTGACGCGGTCGGCGCCGGCGGTGGCCAGCAGCCGGCTGTCCGGGGCGAAGGCCACCTCGTGCACCGGCCCGCCGTGCGGGGGCAGCCGGTGGGCGGGCCCGGAACACTCTGGATCGGTGACCTCGCGCAGGGTCACGGTCTGCTCGCCGCCGCCGGCGGCGAGCAGGGTGCCGTCCGGGCTGAAGGCGAGCGTGTGCACGGCCCGGCGATGGTCGGCGACCGCGGCCAGCACGGTCTGGGCCGTGGGGTCGGCGACCGAGTAGACCCGGATGGTCCGGTCCCTGCCGGCGGCGGCGAGCAGATCACCGTCCGGGCTGAACGCGACCGTGTGCACGGGACCGCGATGCCCGGCGAGGACCGCAGCCCGCCGGGGAGCCCCCGGTTCGGCCAGGTCCCACAGCAGCACCGCCCGGTCGTCGCCGACGGTGGCCAGCAGCGTGCCCCCGGGCTGAAGGCGAGATCGTGCAGGTAGCCGCGATGCCCGGTCAGCGTCATCAGCGTCATCAGCGGCAGTGGGCGGGTGGGGTCGCCGACCTGCCAGAGCACGGTGGTGCCGGCGTCCCCGGCGGCGGCGAGCACCCGCCCGTCCGGGCTGAACGTCACCGCCCGCACCCACTCCTGGTTGATCCGCCGCCCGTAGCCGACGGTCGCGATCAGTCGCGGCGGGGCGGGGAACGCCCACGCCCACAGCCGTACGGTCGTGTCGGTGCCGCCGGTGGCCAGCAGCGAGCCGGAGGGGCTTGAACGCCACGCTCATCGGATGACCGCGCTCCTGCGGCAGCACCGCGACCCGTCGTGCCGCGCTGAGATCCCGGGAGCCCGGGTGTGCGTGCCCGGCGCGGGAACGGTGCGGGCGCCGGCCGGGCCCCGTCGCATCCGCCGGGACCTCCGGGACCTCCGCCGGGACCTCCGCGGGAAAGGGGGGTGGCACGAGCCCCCCGGCCGGCCACGGGGCAACGACCGTGACCTGGCGTAGCAGCCAGTCGCGGGCGGTGGTGGCGTCCAGCCCGAACAGGTCGAAGGCGAGCAGATGCCCGAACGGGCCGGGCCGGGCGCCCTGCCGGTCCTCCCCGCGCCGTTCCCCCGACACCCGCCGTTCCCCCGGCAGGGGCGCCCGTTCCCCCGAGGGCGGCATTCGCACCGTCCCCCGCCGCGGGACCGGACCGCCGGCACCGGCACGGCGGCCCCGGCCTGGGCCGAGCGGGTGAGCGCGGCCAGGTAGGCGGACGACCAGATCAGCAGGATCTCCCCGCCGAGGGTGAGATGCCGGTCCAGGTCGAGCGCCGGGTCGCCGGGGAGCGCCGTGTCCCCGGCGGGGTCGGGTCCCGCGGGGGCCGCGGTCAGCGGATGGCTCACAACCCGGTAGCCGGCCTGCTCGAGCTGCCAGGCCAGCCAGCGCGCCCACGCGGCGTCCCGCGGCGCGTTCGCGTGGGACAGGATGATGTCCCACGACGGACCCGCCGCGGCCGCCCCGACATCGGTACCCGCGTCCGGCGGGAGCACCTGGAACACCTGGCGAGGCGAACCGAACTCCCTGGGCCCATCGGAAACATCGGGCACATCGGTCGGGGTGCTGCCCGTCCCGGCCGGGGGACCGTCCTCGCCGTCTGTGCCGCGGACGTGATCGGCCCCGGCGCTGCCCCTGCTCACACCCAGCAGCCTGCCACGCCCACCCTACCCCCAAAAAGATGATCATAAATGCCGATCGGGGGACGAGTCTGGCCGGTGCCGTTCCCGCCGCCGAAAGCGGACCGGTTACCGCCCCCTGTGCCGTCATCGGCAGGCCATTGTCACATCCGGTTCACCGTCACATCCGGTTCCCATGGCGGGCCTTCCCCCCCCCGCGGACCCGGCGGACAACGGCGATCCCGTGCCTGCGGGCGGATGCACGCCGTCGGTACGGGCGAGGTCTGGGAAGGCCCCGTCGGCAATCGGGGGGAGCATAAGCATCCGACGGTGTTCCGTTCGGTGCTCTGCGATGGCGCGGCGTAGCCGCCGGACACCGTGTCCCCCGATCCCGCAGAGCGCCTGATCGATTTCAGCGAGCCTTTCGTCGCACGTGGTGATCGCCTCCGCGGCCGCTCGGCTCTGCTCATCGAACGGCCTTCTGGTCATTTCCATGCTCAGGGCCAGGCAGGGATTGAACATACTTTTGTTGTCCAGGAGAGGAATCAGGTCGCCGGCGATCCGCCGGAGCTCCTCACCGGACAATTCACTGGGCATGCTCTTCGTGCCGAGAAGCAGGGTGAACCCGGCCATGATACTCTGGACATGCTGTTCGAACGACACGTCGGTGTCCGCCCGCGCCCCATACGGGCCGTCGGTCGCGTGCGGGAAGGCCCGGCGATACAGCGCGGCGTACTCATCCAGTATGGTCTTTCGCTCCGCGGCTGGCGTCTTCGCGGCGGAGAACCACAGCCGAAGCTCCGTCTCGAAGTAAGCCCAGCGGGCGGCGGACTGCCCCGTTCCGGTCAGGTAGAAGCGGCCGATCCGCGCCGCGAGGTTGCGGTGTTCGTCCCGGCCCGCCCCGTCAGGGGCAAGCTCGCGGGCGATCGCACCCAACGACACTCCGTACCGTTTGTAGTGCTGCTCGTAGGATTCGGAATGAAATAAATTGTTCACTTCGGGGTCCTCGCGAGCCCGTGACCTGCGAAGACGCATATTGGCTTGCATTAATTACTTCATTACGAATTCGTAGTCCTTGTAGCGGCGGGCCAGGAGAGCGTCGAGGTGGGAGTCCCCGGTTGCGCGCGGTGGCTGTTGTGGTTTACCGGACATGGCACCTTCTCGTGGACGATCGCGGGGACGCGGGAGCCGGAAAGAATGCGTCAGGAGTTGCCGCATTGACCCTCCGGATACGGCGTGATCCATCGCGTAGGAGGATATGAATGCACGGCGGTTGCCGCATTCGGCATCGGCGTCGACCTCCCTTGGTCCGGTGACGAAGCATCTTGCCACGCATTCCTTGCGTTGAGTAAGAAGGGTGCATGCAGGCCAGGACTCGATCCACGCCACCTTATTGCCCGGTACCGCCGGTCCAGTGAACAGGCCCAGGCACCGTGCTATTCGACACCCGCTTCCCGAGGAGTATCCTGCGATGAATCATCGCCGCCCGCGTCGACGACGCCGTCGGGACAGGCGCGAGCACCCGCGTCCGTTGCTCCTTCGCCTGCCGGGCGGCGCCCGCCGCGAGAACCCGCGCGCCGCGGTGGGCGCGCCGGCGAGGCCGGACTCCCCGGTCGCCGGGGACCGTCACGGCGAATCCGACGGGCATCGTCGGGTCGGTTACGCCGCATGCACGATAGTCGCGGTCGCCGGCGGGGGCGCGCTGCTGCGGGCGGGGCTGGTCAGCGCCGACGGGCTCGTCGTCCAGCTATGGGGGTCCTGGTCGCGTTGATCGTCGACGGCTTCCTACGGAGTCGACGGTGATGGCCGCGGCCACGGGACGGCAACAGGCCGGTCGGGTTCACAGCCCGACGCGGCCGGAGGGGTTGTCGCGGTCGAACAGCCGTCCGGCGCGGACGTAGCTGTCGAGCGACGCCGAGGAGCGCCACCGGCCCTGGCGCATGATCGACCGGTCGGCGACACCGGCGCGGGCGGCGGCGGTGGCGAACCCGGAGCGCAGCGAATGCCCGGCGAAGTCGGCCGGGTCGAGTCCGGCGGCGGCCACCCGGCGCTGCACGATCCGGGCCACCGAGCCCGGGTAGAGCCGCCCCGGCGCGACCTGCCCGTGCCGGTTGACCGCGCGGAACGCCGGCCCGTCGGTCAGCGCGGCGGCGCCCGCCCAGGCCCGCCAGGCCCGTACCGGGCAGGTCGGCCGGTAGGAGCCGTAGGCGACGCCGACCAGGGCACCGGCGGCCTCCTGGTCGGTCTTCGACGCCCGGATCGTCAGGACGACTCCGTCGGGGGTCTCGAGCAGGTCGGCGACGTCGAGGCCGACGAGTTCGGAGCGGCGCAGGCAGCCGGCGAACCCGATCAGCAGCAGTGCCCGGTCGCGGACGTCGGCGAGGTTGTCGTCGCGCAGCCCGGCGACGACCCGGGCCAGCAGGGAGGTGTCCAGCGCGGTCTTGCGGTCCGGGCGGACCCCGCGGGTGCGGCGGATACCGTCCCAGACGGCGCAGACCTCCGGTGCGCTCGCCGGGTTGGGATGGCGACCGAGCTGGTGGGAGACGGAGATCGCGGCGAGCCGGCGGCGGATCGTCGAGGGCTTGTACCCGGCGTCGGCGAGCGTGGCGAGGTAACCGGCGACCGTCGCCGGGGTCGCCGGCAGCGGGCACAGCGGCACCGTCTGGCGTTCACACCAGGCCCGGAACTGGCGCAGGTCACTGTCGTAGGCCCGCCAGGTCGCCGTGGAACGCGCGGCGCGGGCGTAGCCCCCTACCCGGGCGAGCAGATCGGCGGTGAGCTGCTCGTCGGTGCCCGGCGCCAGGACCGGCACCGGCGGCTGTGCCGCGCCGGCGGAGCCGGCCGGTAGCGCACGGGGGCCGGGGATCGGTATGGTGGCCTCGTCGTTCACCGCCGGGGCGTCCGGACATCCTGGAACATCGAGACCCACCCTAGTCCGCCGCGGCTCGCGCCCGGGATCGTGGACGGGCTCCGAGGCACGCGGTGTGAAGCTCAGCGGCGTCCTCGGCCGCCCGGCGGGGAACCGGTAATAGCCGTCACCGGTACGCTATCGCCTCGGCCTCAACAGCGCTTGAGCTTCTAGTGTCGGGGCGGTCCCGCGGCCCCGCTCCGCCCCACCAGAGGAGGCAAGCCATGACCTTCACCGAGCTCGAGACCGACTACCTGCGCACCCAGCCCCTGGGCCGGCTGGCGACCGTGCGTGCCGACGGCACCCCGCAGGTCAACCCGGTCGGGTTCAGCCTCAACGAGAAGCTGGGCACGATCGACATCGGCGGGTACAACATGGCCGCGAGCCAGAAGTTCCACAACGTCTCCCGGCAGGGCAGGGCCGCGATCGTCATCGACGACATCGTCTCCAGTGACCCGTGGCGGGTGCGTTTCCTGGAGATCCGCGGCGCCGCGGAGGCCATCCAGGCCCCGGACGGTCCCGCCGGCCGCATCGACGGTGCGATCATCCGCATCCATCCTCGGCGGATCATCAGCTTCGCCCTCGACACCCCCGACCGTGAGCCGCACGAGGTCACCATCCAGCGGCGCACCATCTCCTGAGTCATCTCGACGGGCAGGCTGTCCGCGGGACGACGTTCCGGACGTTGTTTGACGAACCGGGTCGGTCGGGTATACGGCGGACGTCCTAGCTCCTCGATCATCGGTCGGCCATCGATAATCATTACTGGCCGGAGGTCTTCCGTGGTCTGGACCCTCATCAGCTGGGTGCTGCTTGGTCTCGTTGCCGGCGCGGTCGTGCGCCTGCTCGTGCCCGGGCCCGACCCGATGAGTATCCCTGCGACGATCCTGCTCGGCATCGTCGGCTCGTTCGTCGGCGGTTTCCTCGGCTACGTCCTGTTCAACCGTGATCTCAGCGAGGGCGCGCTGCAACCGTCCGGCATCGTCGGTTCGATCATCGGGGGTATCGTCGTGCTGCTACGGTGCGGGTGCTGCCGATCGAGGCGGTGGTGCGCGACTACCAGACGCTGCCGGGAGCGCTGTCGCTCTACACCTACCCCGACCCGGGCGACCCGGTGGTGGCGGCGATTGAGTCTATCACCACCGACGTCATCGTGACCGACTCGGCGCAGGTCGCCCGCTACGCCGAGCGGTACGACCTGCTGGCCGAGGTGGCGCTGTCTCCCGCCGGCAGCGTCGAGTTCATCAGCCAGGCCGCGACGAAGCTGCCTGACCGTTAGGAAGCGATCACCATGAACAGTGCTGTGAGCACGCCCGCCATCGCCCCTCTCGTCACCGCTTGGCGCAAGTCCACTCGCAGCGAGCCGACTGCCAACTGCGTTCAGGTGGCCGCGGCCGGATCTGGCGCGGCCCGCCGGATAGGCGTCCGCGACTCCAAGTTCCCGTCGGGCCCCGACCTGTGGTTCACCCCGGACGTCTGGGCGGCCTTCGTCGACGAGACCAGGAGGCAGGCCGGCGCGCAGATCTGGGGCAGCGTTGGGGATGGCGGTATCATCACCGGGCACATTCCGGCCGAGCAGGTCCCGGCGGACTTCCGCCGGGACGACAAGGTCTTCGAGCCGGGGCGGCAGGCGATCATGGTGCGGGGCGTCGCTGGTCTGGGCGGCACGGTCCTCTACTTCACCGAGTCCGAGTGGGGTGCCTTCGTGGCCGGTGTGACCGACGGCGAGTTCGACGACCTGCTCGGCGGCTTGGCGGAGGAGCCAGTGCGGCACGGCAGGTAGCGCGACCGACGTCCCCAGCCGTCAGGGGCCGCAGCCGTTCCAGAAGGCTGCGGCCCCTGACTCCTTCTCGCGCCCTTCCGCCCTACCGCGCGGCGCCGAAAACCCGTCAGGGGCTTGTCACGTTCGGTCCGGACTCAGATACTGTCCTCACGATGTGAGTTCCTGCACTGTGCAGAGTGGTGCGCAGTGACAAGCGCCCGCCGTCCGCGCCCGGTACGAGCCCGCCGGCGTGGAGGTGTTCGCGAGTGCCACCTGCGACCGGGCCGGTGCCGTGGGCGGCGACTTACTTCCAGAACGTCGACTGACCCAACTGGGAGGAAGACCGCCATGACCGACGCGATGAGGATCTGGTGCGCTGCCGGGCAGCGGCTGTGCAACTTCGGCTGCCCGTACTGCGTGTCGACCGGGGACTGGTCCAAGAGCCGCCGCTACGACTGGACCAACCCGGCCGACCGGGACGTGCTGGCGGCCGTGGTCGGCTGGATCGGGAACCGACCGCATCCGGTCGAGGTCCGCCTGGGCAGCCTCGGCGAACCGTTCACGTCCTCGTTCTTCCTCCAACAGGCCGGTTGGCTCACCCGCCAGGACAACGTCCGCTACGTGGAGCTGCTGTCGAACGCCTCGCTGCTCGAGCGTCGCCTGCCCCTGCTGGCCGAGGCCGCCGAGATGGCCAAGGTGTCGCTGTGGCTGACCTGGCACCCCGGCCAGATCAGCCTGGAGAAGTTCATCGACGCCGCCGCGCTCGCCCGCGATGCCTACGGCTGCTTCGTCGTCGTAAACGCGCTGCTGTTCGACCCCGGCGAGGCTGCGCAGGCCCGGCGGGCACGCGACCCGGCGCTGACCAGGCTTGCGCTCACCGCGCTCGCCGGCCCGCGGGGTCTGGAGTGCCGGGCAGGGCACGACTACCTGTTCATCGACATCCACGGGGTGGCCTACCGCTGTTCGCGCTACTCCGCCGAGGACCTGCACCCGGTCGGCCGCGTCCAGGACGCGGGGTTCTGCCTGGAGAACTACGGGGCGACCTGGGCGCCGTGTGCCGCAGACGGCGGCTGCTGCAACAAGGAGGACTTCCTCAATCTGCGCCTGGGCGAGCGGCTCCGGCCGCGCGGGCTCCCCAGCCTGGGCTGGACCGGAGCCTGACCCCAGCCCGCCCCTCGAACCCGCCCGGAAAGGGATGCCGATGCTGCTCGGCGAGATGACCTGGCCCGCCTTCGACGACGCGACCCGCGATCCGGCTCCCGACACCGGTGAAGCCGCCAGCGTGGTGATCGTGCCCGTGGGCGCGGTCGAGCCCCACGGCCCGCACCTGCCGCTGGCCGCCGACACGATGATCAGCGACTACTTCGCCGGCCGGCTCGCCCGCGACCTTCCCGGCGCCCTCATCGCCCCGACCCTCGGCTACGGGGTCGCGACACCGCCCCAGCGCCTCGGCGGCGACTTCCCAGGCGTCCTTAACCTCAGCGGCGACCTCTTCACCCGCCTGATCACCGAGGTGCTCACCGGGCTCGCGCGCCACGGCCTGCGCCGCCTCGTCGTCGTCAACTCCGCGATCGACAACATCAGCTTCCTCTGCGAGGCCGCGCGGATCATCACCGACGCCATCCCCGGCACCCGGGTGATGATCGTGAACTGGTAGGACGTGGTCGGCGAGGACTTCCGCGACGCCCTGGCCGCCGAGACCGGCATTCCCCGCGACGTCGACCACCACGCGAGCATGGTCGAGTCCAGCCTGGTCATGCACATCGTCCCGCACACCACCCGCCCCGCCGGTTCACCTATCACCTTTTCCCGCTCCCGGCGGACGCCGCCACCGTCGGCGGCGTCGTCTACACCGCGACGGGCTCCAGCCCCACGCTCGGCGAGCAGGTCGCCCGCCGCCTCGCCGACGCCGTGCGCCAGGAGATGCGGTGACCGGCGAGAACCCAGACCGCGGCAGGCCGGACGACGTCCTGCTGCTGTTCTCGCCGTCGGCGTCGTACCCGGACCCGGTGGCGTGCCTGACCGATCAAGACGGCCGGCTCGTACACGCCTGGAGCAACGCCGCCGGGCAGCCCGACCCCGGCGACGACCCGCCGTCGTACCTGCGCGGCTGGAACCACGTCGAGCTCGGCCCCGACGGAAGCCTGTACGCGATCGTGCCGCTGCACGCGGTGCTGAAAACTCCGCCCCGACTCCAGCGTGGCCTGGAGCACCCCGGTGCCCGCCCACCACGACCTGGACGTCGCCGCGGACGGGCGGGTGCACGTCCTGACCGAGCAGCCCCGCCTCATCCCGGCGCCCGGCGGCCCGTACCTGCTGCTGGACAACCAGATCACCGTCCTCGACGCCGGCGGGCGGCCAGCCGAGCAGCACTCGCTGTACGACCTGCTCGCCACCGTCGACCACCTGCGCGGTCTAGTCCACGACGAGCTCGCCCGCCGCGCCACGGCGACGTCCGGATGCGCTGACCTGCACCGACTCGCGGGGCGACGCGGGCGAGAGGTCTCCCGTGTGCTGCGGGACCTGCCCGGCTCGCCGTGCGACGTGCTGCACGCCAACACCCTGGAGACCGTGCCCGCCCATCCGGCAGGCCTGTGGGACGACGGCGACACCCTGGTCGCGGTGCGCGAGCTCGACCTGATCGCCGTCGTCAACCCGCGCGCCGGTGCGGTGCGCTGGTGGTGGGGACCCGGCCAGCTGTCCGGGCCGCACCAGCCCTCCGCCCTGCCCGGCGGCAGCGTGCTGGTGTTCGACAACGGGCGCGCCGTGCGCCGCTCCCGCGTCCTGGAGATCGACCCCGCCACTGGCGAGATCGTGTTCACCTACGACGCCGATCCACCAGACGCGCTGTTCACCGAACTCGCCGGAGGCTGCCAGCAACTCCCGGGCGGAACCCTGCTCGTCACCGACGCCCAGCACGGCCGCGGCATCGAGATCGGCCGCGACGGCCGCGCCCTGCGGGAACTCCGCATCCGCACGAAGCAGGCGGGCGGCGGGAACTCCCGCTGTGACATCTACCGACTGGCCGCCGTCCCGGCCCGAACCGCCGCGCGCCTGACCGCGCCCGGCGGCCGGGCCTGGCAGCTGGCCACCACCCGAGTCCGCTGCCAGCCCTACGCCGGGAGCAGCCAGTGATCAGTGTCGTCATCCCCATCGCCGACCGGCCCGCGCACCTGGACCGGGCCCTGCGCAGCCTGGACCGCCAGAGCCTGCGCGACTTCGAGGTCATCGTCGTCGCCGACGGCGGCACCCCACCCGAGCAGGTCATCGACGCCTGGGGCGGGCGGCTCGCGATCATCCTGTTGGAGCTGCCAGAGCGGCGGAGCGTCTCGCACGCCCGCAACCTGGGCGCCGCCACCGCCTCCGGAGACCTGATCGCCTTCCTGGATGACGATGACGTCTTCCTGCCCGACCACCTGGCCGTCGCCGCCGCCTACCGGCGCAGCCCGACCCCCTTCACCCTCGCCCACCGTCGCATCTACGCCGCCTGGCCCGCCGACGATCCCCTCGTGGTCGGCTACCGGCGCTGGATCGCCGAGTTCGACGAGCGCCTGGACGCTGCCATCGAGTACGACCGGCCCGTGCCGCCGCACGCCTTCGAGCACGCCGTCCGGACCCTCTACCCGGCCTTCGTCGCGGCGGAGCCTGCCGACCCGGCGCTGCAGTCAGTCGGCCACCGCGGCGAAGAAGCCGCGGTTGTCCGCGGCGGTGCGCTCATCGATCGTGCCGCGCAGGACATCGACCGGCGCGGTCAGCAGCAGTCGGGCCAGCGGCGGATGCTCTTCCACCCACCGCAGATGGCGGGTGACCAGGCGGATCACGCCGTCGCGGGGCCCGGTCGAGGTGTGCAGCTCACCCCACAGCGCGCTCTGATGATCGGCAAGACCCGCACCCACCACGGCCGCGGCCAGGTCCCCCCGGGTGGGGAAGTAGTGAAACAGGCTGCCGTTACTGACACCGGCCCGGCGCCGAACCGCCTGCATGGACGTGGCCTCCCAGCCCTGCTCCAGCACGCAGGCCACGGCCGCGTCCACCAGCCGGGCCCGACTGGGCGCTACCCCGACGCCTCCCATAATCCCGACACCGCCCATAGAATAACACTCTAGACGGACAGCCCGCGCGCCTACCGGGACTCTCCGTGCGGACGAGCTTCGGTAAGATCGCCGGCCATGGACGCGGGCGTGGGAAACACGTTGATCTCCATCCCGCCGGGGCGGGTGACGCTGTGCGACCGGCGAACGCAGCGCAGCTGGTCGGTCGAGCTCGCGCCGTACTGTCTCGCGGCGTTTCCGGTCACCCAGGAGCAGTACGCGGCGGTTGTCGGCCAGCGGCCGGGCTCGGCCCACGGGGACCGGTTGCCCGTCGAGGGGGTTTCCTGGTGGGACGCGGTCCGATTCTGCAACGCCCTGTCCCACCGTGACGGGATGGCGCCCGCGTACCGTGTCCAGGCCGACGGCGAGGGTGCCGAGTGGGACACCCGCGCCGAGGGGTACCGGCTGCCGACCGAGGCTGAGTGGGAGTACGCCGCCCGGGCCGGCACGAGCGGCCCGCGGTACGGGCCGCTCGACGACATTGCCTGGTACCGCGGCAACTCCCACGGGCGAATCCACGACGTGGGCGGTAAACAGCCCAACTCCTGGGGCCTGTACGACATGCTGGGCAACGTGTGGGACTGGTGCTGGGACCTGTACGACACCGAGGTCTACATCAGGTGGGGCCTGATCAGGTGGGGCCGGGGCGGGTGGGGCTGGCGCGCACGGCGCGAAGCTCCGCGGTCAGTTCGTCGGCCTGGCGTTCGGCGCGTTCGGCGCGGGCCCGGGCCTCGGCGCGGGCCTCGCCGATCACAGTGAGACGTTCGGCGGCGGCCTGACGTTCGCCGGCCAGGCGGGCCTCGCTCTCGGAGCGGACGCGGTCGAGTTCGGCCGCCGCCTCGGCACGCACCCGCTCAGCCTCGGCGGCCGCGGCCGCGCGGACCTGGTCGAGCTGCGCCGCCGCCTCGGCGTGGATCCGGGTGATCTCGGTGTCGGCGGCGGCGCGGCCGCGGGCGGCCTCGGCGCGTTCGCGGCGGATGTCCTCGCGCAGGGCGTCGCGTTCGGCGCGTAGCTCGGTGAGGGTGTGCGCGTCGCGTTCGGCGGCGCGCCGGGCCTCCTCCAGCCGCGTTGAGGCCTGCTCCCGGGCGGCGACGGCCTCGTCGATGCGCCGTGCGGCCTCGGCGCGGGCCGCCTCGAGCTGGTCCCGCGCCGCCCGGTGGGCCGCCTTGACCTCGGTGGCGGCACGGGCGGTGGCGGTCTGGACCT
>NZ_CDWTNB010000112.1:0-13387 GCF_977947065.1 Frankia sp. CgJB1 | reverse complement strand
AGAACGAGGCGCGCGGTACGGGTCGCCAGTGCCGCGACGAGCTCCGCGTGCAGCCCCAGCAGACCGATAATCACTCCTCGGTAGCGGGGGTGGTCCCGGCTGCGCTGCCAGAACGCCCAGACATCCGCGGTCCTGGCCTCGATTGCGGCGTCGTCGAGGGTGTCCACCTCGTCGAGCGGAATGTCGTAGATCTCGAAGGGATCGCTGTGCTCGGCCCCGCCCCGGCTGTGCACGACGGCGAGGACCCGGCGACGGTAGTCGTTGGAGTCGAAGGACCGCATCGCCGCGCCCCTCAGATCCATCCGCTCGGCGCACCACCCGGGCCGCCGCGCTCCCAGCGGGCCCGGGCCACCTGTTCCCGCTCGCGGGCGACGTCGGCCTGGCTCAACGCGGCCGAGGTCTCCACCCGTACCGTGAGCGGCCGGTCGACGAGACCCTCATGCGTCGCCGTCACCTCCAGGATCCCATCGAAACCCATCCGGAAAATGATCTCAATCTGGGAGTCGGCCGGGAAACCGGGCGGGATACCCGTGATCTCGGCCTCGGCAATGACCTTGTTGTCCTCGATACGCGCCGATTCGACACCACCGGCCTGTTCGACGACGTAGACGGTGACGGCGTCCTGGTCGTTGCGCACCGTCCCGAACGCGCGCCGGACGGCGATCGGAAGCCGGTCGTTGCGGTGCACCAGGAAGACTGCCCCCTGTTCACCGAACCGGTTCAACGCCAACACCCCGAAACCACGCGAGACAACGTTGACGACCTGTACCTCGACGGTGCGGCGCACCCGCTGGGCGGGCAGGCCGAGGACGCTCGCGAGCCGCCGGCACGCCGCGTCCAGGTCCGCTGGGGCGGCGGTGTCCACGGCAGCCCCGTCAACCAGCTGACCGCGGGTCACCAGGTCGGCGGCCACCAGGCGTTCCAGCGCCTTCTTCTCCCCGTAGATCGCGGCCCCGCGGGCCACGGCGAGGTCGGGATCGGTCAACTCGACGGGCACGGCGAACTCGGCGGCGAGGCGCCTGGCCACGGCCGGCATCCGCGCCGCGCCGCCGACGAGCAGGATCCGGTCGACCCCCCGCACCCCTCGGGCCCGCGCGGCGTCGACCGCGACCCGGGTAAGGGTGATCGTCCGGTCAAGCAGACCGGCGGTGAGCCGTTCGAGTTCGTCGCGGGTCAGCGTGACCTCGGTGGACAACCCGGCGTGCTCGACCAGGACCGTCGTCGATGCGACGTCGGTCAGCTCCCGGCGGGCCCGTTCGGCGGCGAGCGCGAGCGCCTGGGCGGTCTCGCCGTCGTCGAGCGGGTCCCGGGCGCCGGGATGGGCCGCGAGGAACCGGTCGCAGAGGAAGAGCACCACCTTCTCGTCCCAGTCGGCACCGCCCAGCTGATGGTCACCGTCGATCGCCACCACCGACACCCGCCGGTCGGCGAGCTCGACCACGGTGACGTCAAACGTACCGCCGCCCAGGTCGTAGACGAGCGCGACCTCCTCCGCCGCGACCACCGAGCATACGCCGTGCACCGATCTCGAAGCGGGCAAAGCCGTAGGACAGCGCCGCCGCGGTCGGCTCGTTGATGACGCCGACGACATTCAGCCCCGCGTACTCGCCGGCAAGCACCGTCGCGCGGCGCTCCTCGTCCCCGAAGTAGGCCGGAACGGTGATCACGACGTCCTCGACGGGCTCGCCGGTGGTGAGCGCGGCGTCGGAGACCAGCGCCTTGAGGATCAGACCGCTGACGGCCGGCGCCGACCAGGCCGCGCCGCGGGTCACGAAACGCCAGTCCCCGTCCCCCATCCGCCGCTTGACCAGGGAGCACACGTCGTCGGGGCGCGCCCGGGCCAGCCGCCGCGCGGTCTCCCCGGTGATGTAGTCGTCGGCCCCCACGAACAGCACCACGCTCGGCAGCGTCCGCGCGTCGTCGGGCAACGGCACGATCTGCGGCTCGCCGGAACCGGACACCCGGGCCAGGCAGCTGAACGTCGCACCAAGATCGATACCGAAGATGCTACGGGTACCCGCCGGGAAACGACGGTTAACGTGTCCGACCGCACCCGGAAACCTATCTTTCGCGGCCCGTGGTGACAGCAGACACCTGCCCCGAAGTGCCCGCGGCGCTAGTCCAGGTCGAGCAGCGACTCCAGACCGACCGTGAGTCCCGGTCGCTCGCCGACCTTCCGCACGCTCAGCAGCACCCCCGGCATGAACGAGGTGCGGTCGTAGGAATCATGTCGCAGGGTGAGGGTCTCCCCCGCGCCCCCGAGCAGGACCTCCTGATGCGCGACGAGCCCGGCGAGGCGGACGGCATGCACCGGCACGCCGTCGACCCGGGCGCCGCGGGCACCGTCGAGGGCGGCGGTCGTCGCGTCCGGGCCGGCCACCGGCAACCCGGCGGTGGTACGCGCCGCGGCGACCAGCTCCGCGGTACGCCGGGCGGTGCCGCTTGGCGCGTCGGCCTTGCCGGGATGGTGCAACTCGACGATCTCCACCGAGTCGAAGAACCGGGCGGCCCGGGCAGCAAACGTCATCATCAGCACGGCGGCTACCCCGAAGTTCGGCGCGACGAGCACCCCGACCCCCGGTGCCGCGGCCAGCCAGCCACGCAGGGTCGCGAGCCGCGGCTCGTCGAAGCCGGTGGTGCCGACGACGACGTGCTTGCCGGCCTGGACACACCAGCGGAGATTGTCCATCACCGCGTCCGGGGTGGTGAAGTCGACGACGACGTCAGCCGCGGCGAGCGCACCACGGTCATCGCCGACGCCGAGGGCCGCGACCAGCGCCAGGTCGGCGGCGGCTTCGACGGCAGCACACACCGTCGACCCCATCCGTCCCCGTGCACCGAGCACCCCCACTGCTATCCCTGTTGCCGGTATCCCGGTTGCCGGGACAGCACCGGCTACCGGGCGGGAGTCGGGGTCGGACATTCAGTGAACCTCGAACCTCTCGGGAGGAGAGCCGCTAACGGGCGACGGCGGCGCTGAAGTCGTGGTCGTCGAAGGGTCCGATAACGCCCAGGGCCCAGGACTGGTCCAGCAGCTCCCGCGCGATCGTGGTGACGTCGTCGAGGGTGACCGCGCCCACCCGGGCTATGATCTCGTCGACCGGCAGGACCTCACCGTGGACGAGCTCGCTCTTGCCGAGGCGGCTCATCCGGGATCCGGTGTCCTCCAGGCCGAGAATCATCGAGCCGCGGTTCTGCCCACGGGCCCGGTCGAGTTCCTCGGCACTGATCCCGTGCTCGGCGATCTGGCGTACCTGCTCACGGGCGAGCTCGAGGACCATATCGGCACGCTTGGGGGCGCATCCGGCATAGACGCCGAACAGGCCCGCGTCGGCGAAGTGGGAGGCGAACGAACCCACCGAGTACGCCAGCCCCCGCTTCTCCCGGATCTCCTGGAACAGCCGCGAGCTCATCCCACCGCCTAGCGCCGTCGACAGCACGCCGAGCGTGTAACGGCGCGGATCGTGCCGGGACAGTCCCCTAGTGCCGAGCACGAGATGCGCCTGCTCGGTCGGCCGGTCGGTCACGACGATGCCGGGCGGCTGCGGGTAGTCGTACGATCCGCCACGTACCTCGAACGGCTCGGCGCTCACTGTCAGACGGTCGGCGAACGCCTCGGCTACCAGCGCCAGCGCCCGGTCGTGCGCCAGGTTGCCGGCGATGGAGACCACCATCGCCGGCGGGATGTACCGGGAGCGGTAGTAGTCCGCGATGGTCTCCCGGCCCAGCCCCTCGATCGACTCGGTCGTCCCGAGCACCGGGCGGCCGAGCACCGACGACCCGAGCATCGCCTCCGCGAACACGTCATGGACGAGGTCACCCGGGTCGTCCTCGTACATGGCGATCTCCTCCAGGATCACGCCACGCTCGGCCTCGACGTCGTCGGCCGTCACCAGCGAGTTGGTGACCATGTCGGCGATGACGTCGACGGCCATCGCGAGATCGGAGTCGAGCACCCGCGCGTAGTAGCAGGTGTACTCCTTGCCGGTGAAGGCGTTGATGTCCCCGCCGACCGCCTCGACCGACGCGCTGATGGTCAACGCGTCCCGGCTGGGCGTGCCCTTGAACAGCAGGTGCTCCAGGTAGTGGGAGCATCCGGCGGTCACCGGCGTCTCGTCGCGCGAGCCCACCCCGACCCAGACGCCGATCGCGACCGAGCGCACCCCGGGGACCCGCTCGGTGATGACCCGCAGACCGCCGGGGAGCACGGTGCGGCGCACCGCGCCGTCCAGCAACGATTCGCCACCGACCCCGCCAGCGAGCAGGTGCGCGGCCCGGGAGCCGGGAACCGGCTTGTTCCGCGGCGCGCCGGCGGTCCCCGCGGAGCAGGTCAGGTCGGGCGTGGGAGTGTCGGACACGACGGGCCGTCAGGAGGCGGCGACCGCCGCGTCGGCGGCTTCGGCGGCTTCGGCGCTCGGGGACAGGCTGATCTTCCCGCGGCTGTCGATCTCGGTGATCTCGACCTGGAGCTTCTGACCCACCGTCAGGACGTCCTCCACCTTCTCCACCCGCTTACCGCCGGAGAGTGTCTTGAGCTTGCTGACGTGGAGCAGGCCGTCCCGGCCCGGGGTGAGCGAGACGAAGGCCCCGAAATTGGTGATCTTCACAATCGTCCCCAGATAACGCTCGCCGACCTCGGGCATCTGCGGGTTGGCGATCGCGTTGATCGCCGACCGGGCGGACTCCGCCGACGGACCGTCCACCGCGCCGATGTAGATCGTCCCGTCGTCCTCGACGGTGATCTCGGCACCGCTGTCCGCCTGGATCTGGTTGATCATCTTACCCTTGGGTCCGATGACCTCCCCGATCTTGTCCACCGGGATCTTGACGGAGATGACCCGCGGGGCGTGAGCGGACATCTCGTCCGGGCTGCCGATGGCCTCGGCCATCACGTCAAGGATCGCGAGCCGCGCCCCGCGCGCCTGCTGGAGCGCCGCGGCGAGGACCGAGGCCGGGATGCCGTCGAGCTTGGTGTCGAGCTGGAGCGCGGTGACGAAGTCCCGGGTGCCGGCGATCTTGAAGTCCATGTCCCCGTAGGCGTCCTCGGCCCCGAGGATGTCGGTCAGGGTGACGTAGGAGTCGTCGGCGTGGATGAGGCCCATCGCGATCCCGGCGACCGGCGCCTTAAGCGGTACCCCGGCGTTGAGCAGAGACAGGGTGCTCGCGCACACCGAGCCCATGCTCGTCGACCCGTTCGAACCCAGCGCCTCGGATACCTGCCGGATCGCGTAGGGGAACTCCTCGCGGCTGGGCAGCACCGGGAGCAGGGCCCGCTCGGCGAGTGCCCCGTGGCCGATCTCTCGGCGCTTCGGCGAACCGACGCGGCCGGTCTCGCCGGTGGAGTACGGCGGGAAGTTGTAGTTGTGCATGTACCGCTTGGTGCGGTCGGGGTTGAGCGTGTCGACCGTCTGCTCCATGCGCAGCATGGCCAGGGTCGTGACGCCGAGGATCTGCGTCTCGCCCCGCTCGAACAGCGCCGAGCCGTGTACCCGCGGGATGTAGTCGACCTCGGCTGACAGCGCGCGGATCTCGGTTGTCGAGCGACCGTCGATGCGCACGCCCTCGGTCACGATGCGGGAGCGGACGAGCTTCTTGGTCAGTGCCCGGTAGGCGGCGCCGATCTCCTTCTCCCGCCCCTCGAACTGGGAGGCCACCTTCTCGGCCGCGAGCTGGCGGGCCCGGTCGAGCTCGTTCTCGCGCTCAGCCTTGCCGGGGATGCGCAGCGCGGCGGACAGCTCGTCGCCGATTGCCGCGGACAGCGCGTCCAGCACGTCGTCGTGATGGTCGATGAAGACGGGGAACTCCCGGGCGGGCTTCGCGGCGAGCGCGGCCAGCTCGTTCTGGGCCCGGCAGAGCTCACGGATGGCGGGCTTCGCCGCCTCGAGGCCCGCGGCCACGACCTCCTCGGTGGGAGCCGGCGCGCCGTGCGCGAGCAGTTCGACCGTGCCCGGGGTCGCCTCGGCCTCCACCATTATGATCGCGACGTCCGAGCCGTCCTCGATCACCCGACCGGCCACGACCATGTCGAAGGTCGCCCGAGCGAGCTCCGCATGGGTCGGGAAGGCGATGCACTCGCCATCGACGAACCCGACCCGGGTCGCGCCGATCGGCCCGGTGAAGGGCAGGCCAGACAGCGTCGTCGACGCGCTGGCCGCGTTGATGGCGACCACATCGTAAAGGGTGTCGGGATCCAGGGCGAGCACGGTGGCCACGACCTGGATCTCGTTGCGCAGCCCCTTGGCGAACGACGGCCGCAGCGGCCGGTCGATGAGCCGGCAGGTGAGGATCGCGTCCTCGCTGGGGCGGCCCTCCCGCCGGAAGAACGAGCCGGGGATGCGCCCGGCCGCGTACATCCGCTCCTCGACATCCACCGTCAGCGGGAAGAAGTCGAGCTGTTCCTTGGGCTGCTTGCTAACCGTCGTCGCCGAGAGCACCATCGTGTCGCCCAGGTAGGCGACGGCCGAGCCGGCGGCCTGCTTGGCGAGACGCCCAGTCTCGAACCGAACCGTCCGGTCTCCGGCCGGGGTCGCGATGACCGCTTCGGCCGCATGTATCGAGTCGTCCACTCGAACCACTCCATCCTCTTCCTCGGCCGGATCCACGCGGCCGATCCTCTTCTGCGGCCGGGTCCATGCCAACGAGGATGCCGGTGCTCAGTCGAAGCCCCCGGGTCCGGTGCCCGTACCCATCCCGGCGACCACGACCGAGGACCGGCGGCTCGCACCACCATGGACCCGGCCAGGTCCTCCACACCGCCGAGCGGACGACTCCGCCGACGGCTCGACGCATTCGGTACTTACCCCCAATGCGTCAGAGGGAGCGTCCCGCCCGGGCCGCTCCCTCTTCGCGCTATCGCCGTAGCCCGAGTCGCTCGATCAGAGCGCGGTATCGGTTGATATCCGTCTTCGCCAGGTAGTTCAGCAGCCGTCGGCGACGGCCGACGAGCAGCAGCAGACCGCGGCGGCTGTGGTGATCGTGCTTATGCGCCTTGAGATGCTCGGTCAGGTCACTGATCCGACGAGTCAGCATCGCGACCTGCACCTCAGGCGAGCCCGTGTCCCGCTCGACGGTGGCGTAATCGGACATGATCTTCTGCTTGACGTCGCTCGCGAGCGGCACGCTCCACCTTCTCCTTCTGTTTCGGGACGGCGCGCGTCCGGGGTCTTCCCCACCCGGACCGATCACCGGACCTCGGCATCATCGCCGTCCGGTCCGGACACACCGCACCCGCCTGACCGGGAAGCTTATCAACCCGAGGGGAACCGCTCGGCCCCCGGCGGAGTGAGCCGAGTTCAGACGAGTTCAGACGAGCAGGGTTGCCGCGCGGGTGGCCTCCACATCGGCGGCCATCTGGGTGACGAGCTCGGCCACCGAGTCGAAGCGCAGGGTCGGACGCAGCCGATGGGTGAACTCGTAGGCCATGTACTCGCCGTAGAGATCCTCGTCAAAGTCCAGGAGGAACGCTTCGACGCGCCGGTCGCGTCCCTCGAACGTCGGATTCGTGCCGATCGAGATGGCGGCGGGCTGACGGCGGCCGGACCAGCAGGCAAAGCCCGCGTACACGCCGTCCGCCGGAACGGCGGCCCAGGGCGTCACCTGGATGTTCGCCGTAGGATAGCCGATGGTGCGGCCACGCGCGTCGCCGTGCACGACGACACCCTCGACCCGGTGCGGCCGGTCCAGCGCGGCCGCCGCGGCCGCTACGTCGCCCTCGGCCACCCGGGCACGGATCGCCGTCGAGGAAAGCACCTGCTCGCCGGAGCGGACGAGACGGACCCCGTCGACCTCGAATCCCTCCCGGGCGCCCGCCTCCGACAGCGTCGCGAGCGTCCCGGCGGCCCGGTGACCGTAGGTGAAGTTCTCCCCCACCACGACCACGCTCGCCCGCAGCCGCTCGACCAGTATCCCGTGCACGAAGTCGGCCGGGGAGACCCGGCTGAACTCCAGCGTGAACGGCTCGACGCAGAGCGCGTCCACCCCGGTCCCGGCCAACAGCTCGGCCTTGAAACGCAGCGTCGTGAGCAGGGCGGGATGGCTGCCGGGTCGCAGCACCTCACCGGGATGCGGGTCGAAGGTCAACACCAGCGAACGCTCACCGCGTTCCCGCGCCAGCCGAACCGCCCGGCCGATGATCTGCCGGTGCCCGAGGTGCACCCCGTCGAAGAAGCCAATCGTGACGACCCCGCCCCGCCACTCGACAGGCGTGTTCTCCGCCCCTCGCCACGTTCGCACGTGCGAAGCCTAGGACATTCTCGTGGGGCGCTGTCGGGCCGCCGAGCCCCGGCCGGGTGCCGCCAGACTAGACCGGGGCGAAGACGACGAGCGACCGGACCGCACGCTCAGTCTCCTCGACCAGGGCCAGCACGGTCCCGTCGGGACCGAAGACGCCGTACGTGCCCGGCCGTCCTACCGGGGGCAACCGCCGGCCATGGGACACGTCCGCCGCCGCCTCCGCCGTCACGTCGCGGCGCGGGAAGCCGGCCGCGACCGCGTCGGTCAGCGACGTGACCGCCCGCGGCCCCAGCTCGGCGAACGTGTCGAGAGTCACTGCGCCCGCCAGGTCGAAGGGACCAACGGCGGTGCGCCGCAGGGCGGTCAGATGCGCCCCGCAGTCCAACGCCGCCCCGAGATCACGGGCGAGCGCCCGCACGTACGTTCCGCTGGAGCAACCGACCGTGACCTCCAGATCGGTTCCGGCCGGGTCCACCGCCCCATCGCCCGCGGCCCGCCGCGCCAGCAGGTCGAAGCGGTGGACCGTCACCCGGCGTGGGGCGAGATCGACCACCTCGCCGGCCCGGACCCTGGCGTACGCGCGTACCCCGCCCACCTTGACCGCGCTCACGCTGGCGGGAACCTGGTCGAGCACCCCGGTGAGGGCGGCCATGGCCCGGGTGAGCCGGTCGGCGTCGACGTCCACCGGACGGTCCTCGACCGGCGCGCCCTCGGCGTCGTCGGTCGTGGTAGTCCGGCCGAGCCGGATCGTGGCGTCGTACGCCTTGCCGGTGAGGGCGAGATGCCCGAGCAGGCGGGTTCCCCGGCCGGCTCCCAGCACCAGCACACCCGTCGCCATCGGATCGAGGGTGCCCGCGTGGCCGATCCGGCGCTGCCCGAGAATGCGCCACGCCCTGGCAACGACGTCGTGCGACGTCCAGCCGGCCGGCTTGTCCACGACGACGAGCCCGTCGACCTGTGGCCCGGGACCGGTCCCGGATCCCCGGCGGGATGCGGCTCCCCCCGGCCGCGCGGGTCCCCGGGTGGATCCCCCCCGGGTGCTCACCGCGGGCTCCGGGCCGCGTTCCCCGGGCCTCCCAGGCGCGGAGCCTGCGCCAGCGCGTCCCGGAGCACGCCCATCAGCTCGTCGAGCGTCGTCCCGCGGGAGAATCCGGCGGCGAAGCGATGGCCGCCACCACCGAGAGCCGTACAGACCGCGCCGACGTCGACGTCCCCCTTGGAACGGGCCGAGACCTTCCAGACGTCACCATCCTGCTTGCAGACAAGGGCGACCTCGGCCTCCGACACGGTGCGCACCGTGTCGATGAGCCCCTCGATCTCGTCGTACTCCAGTCCCGCGGCGCGCAGATCGGCCTGGCTGCACCAGGACCAGACGAGGTCGTACTCGGGCTCCAGCCGGACGCGGTCGAGAACCTCCCTGAGTAGCTTGAGATAGCCGAAGCGGTGGGTGTCCCACAGGGCACGGCTGATCAGGTCGGGACGGATGCCCGTGGCCAGCAGCCGGGCGGCCAGTTGGTGCACCGCCGGTGTCGTCGCGGCGAAACGGAACGATCCCGTGTCGGTCACCAGACCGGTGTAGATCGCTGTCGCGATGTCCCGGTCGAGCCGCACGCCCAGGGCATCGATGAGGTCGACGACCATGGCGCTGGTCGAGGCCGCCTCGGGGTCGACCAGGTTGAGATCGCCGAACCGGGTGTTGGAGGCATGGTGGTCGACGACCAGGACCCGGCGACCGGCCGTGGTGTTGGCGAGCCTGCCCAGCCGGGACCGGCTGCCGGCATCCAGGGTCACCACGAGACCCGGCCGGCCGGTGACGGCCTCGGGAGCCACCAACAGATCCTGACCGGCGAGGAAGCGAAGCACCCGGGGAACGACGAAGGGATCGGCGTCGAAGGATACCCGCGGTCTTCCGCCCAGCGACCGCAGCGCGAGCCCCAGCGCCAACGCCGATCCGAGACTGTCCCCGTCGGGGTTCACGTGGGCGATCAGCAGAATGTCGTCACCGGCGTCGATCGCGCCGGTCAGTGCGGTCACCGCGGCCTGGAAATCACCGGTCGGACCGGCACCGCCCGGGCAGGAGCGGCTGACCGGCGCCGCCGACGGGTCCACGAGATCGGTCGCATCGCTCATCGTCAGTTCCCATCGCCGCTGTCTCGTCCCATCGCCGCTGTCTCGTGCCTGTCACCGCGGTGTCCCGGGCCCGTACCCGTCATCCCTCCTGCCGGGCCGTCCCGCCATACTCGCCCACCTCATCCAGCTCGCCCAGCTCATCGGGCTCATCCGGCTCGTCGGTGGCGGAGCGCGGCCGGCGGTAGGGATCGTCGTCGCCCGCCGGGCGAGCATCCCGACGGACCTCGGCCAGATACGCGTCGCGTTCCCGGGCAACGCTGATCAGCTTCTCCAGATGCTGGGCGTCGTCGGGAAGCCGGTCATGAACGAAGGTGAGCGTCGGGGTCACCTTCACCCCCGTGGCCCGGCCGACCTGGCTGCGCAGCAGCCCCCGAGCGGATTCGAGCGCCTGGGCCGACGCCTGCCGCGCCGTCTCATCGCCGTAGACGGTGTAGAAGACCGTCGCGTCGACCAGATCCGGCGTCAGCCGCACCTCCGTGACGGTCACCATGCCGAGTCGAGGATCCTTGACGCCACGCTCCAGCATGGACGCCACGACCTCGCGGATACGCACGGCCAGCCGCCGTGCCCGGGCCGGATCAGCCACCGTCCACCTCCTCGTTCGCCGGTCCCGTCGGCGGCACGCTCACCGCGGCAGATGCACCGGGTGTGTGCGGTTCGCCGGGTGCATGCGGTTCGTCGTCCGCGTCGTCCGCCGAGAAGTAGCGCGCCCGCGCGGCGAGCACCTCGACGTCCGGTCGCTGGGCCACCAGCTGCTCGCAGGAACAGAGGACCTCAACGCAGTGCGCCCGGTCCGCGGCGACGACCGCCATCCCGATCTCGGCTCGCCGGTACAGATCATGATGGCCGGTCTCGGCCACGCTGAGGGCGAAACGGCGACGCAGCTCCGCCACGATCGGCCGCACCACCGACCGTTTCTCCTTCAACGAGTGCACGTCACCGAGCAGCAGATCAAGGTTGAGGGTTCCGATCCACATGGTCGTCTCCCGCCGCCGGGCACACACCGCCGGTGACGATCGAGCAGGCAGCTCGATCGTCACCGGTCGCGGGCGTGCTCAGGCGCGGGGAACCTCCCGTTGCTCGAACGTCTCGATCACGTCATCGATCTTGATGTCGTTGAACGACCCGAGACCGATACCGCACTCGTAGCCCTCGCGGACCTCCGTCGCGTCGTCCTTGAAACGCTTGAGCGACTCGACCGTGAGGTTGTCGGCCACGACGACGCCGTCGCGGATGAGCCTGGCCTTGGTGTTCCGCCGGATGACGCCGGAACGGACCAGACAGCCGGCCACGTTGCCGATCCGCGGCACGCGGAAGACCTCGCGAACCTCGGCGGTACCGAGCTGCGCTTCCTCGTAGACGGGCTTGAGCATGCCCTTCAGGGCGTTCTCGATGTCCTCGATGGCCTGGTAGATCACCGAGTAGTAGCGGACCTCGACGCCCTCACGGTCGGCCAACTCCGTCGCCTTGCCCTGCGGCCGGACGTTGAAGCCGATGATGACCGCGTCGGAAGCCGACGCCAGCATCACGTTGGTCTCAGTGATCGCACCGACCCCACGGTCGATGATCCGCAGACCGACCTCGTCGCCGATATCGATCTTGAGTAGGGCGTCCTCGAGCGCCTCGACCGAACCGGACACATCGCCCTTGAGGATGAGGTTGAGCTGGGTCTTCTCGCCCTCCTTCATCCGCTCGAGGATCGTCTCCAATGTCGGACGGCCTCGGCTCAGCGCCAGCTCCGCGTTACGCTCGCGGGCCTGACGACGTTCGGCGATCTGACGGGCCACTCGGTCCTCGGGCACCACCAGGAAGTTGTCACCGGCGTCGGGAACGCTGGTGAACCCCAGGACCTGGACGGGCCGGGCCGGGCCCGCCTCGACCACCTGACCACCGTGTTCGTCGAGCATCGCCCGAACCCGACCGAACGCCTCGCCGGCGACGACCGAGTCACCGACCCTCAGCGTGCCGCGCTGGACCAGCACGGTCGCCACCGGACCCCGGCCCCGGTCAAGCCGGCCTTCGATGGCGACACCCTGCGCCTCGACCTCGGTCGGAGCCCGTAGGTCCAGGGAGGCGTCGGCGGTCAGGACGATCGCCTCGAGCAGGCCGTCGATGTTCGTCCGGTTGCGGGCGGAGACGTCGACGAACATCGTGTCGCCGCCGTACTCCTCCGCCACCAGGCCGTACTCGGTGAGCTGGCCCCGTACCTTGGCCGGATCGGCGCCCTCCTTGTCGACCTTGTTGACCGCCACCACGACCGGGACGCCGGCCGCCTGGGCGTGGTTCAGCGCCTCGATGGTCTGCGGCTTCACCCCGTCGTCGGCGGCCACGACCAGGACCACGATGTCCGTCACCTGCGCACCGCGGGCCCGCATGGCGGTGAAGGTCTCGTGGCCCGGAGTGTCGATGAAGGTGATCGGACGCTCGTCGCCGTCGACCTTGGCCCGCACCTGGTAGGCACCGATGTGCTGGGTGATACCACCGGCCTCGCCCCCGACCACGTCGGTGGAGCGGATGGCGTCCAGCAGTTTCGTCTTACCATGATCGACGTGACCCATGACGGTCACGACCGGCGGCCGGGAGCTGAGCTCGACGTCGTCGCCGTACTCCCCGCCGAAGGAGAGGTCGAAGCTCTCGAGGAGCTCCTTGTCCTCGTCCTCCGGACTGACGATCTGGACCTCGTAACCGAGCGTGACGCCCAACAGCTGCAGCGTCTCGTCGGTGCAGGACTGGGTCGCGGTGACCATCTCGCCGAGCTGGGTGAACACGACCTGGACCAGAGCGCCCGGGTTCGCATCGATCTTGTCGGCGAAATCGGCCAGTGAGGCGCCACGCGGAAGCCGGATGGCCTGCCCGTTGCCGCGGGGCACCATCGCGCCCATGCGCGGCGCTTCGAGCCCGCTCTCCCATTCCTGCCGCTTCGCGCGCTTGGACTTGCGCTGGCGACCGGGGCGACCACGGCCACCGGGGCCGAAAGCGCCCGCCGTGGTCCCACCGCGGCCACGGCCGCCGGCCGCGGGACGAC
>NZ_CDWTNB010000111.1:0-13449 GCF_977947065.1 Frankia sp. CgJB1 | reverse complement strand
GTCATCCCCGGACGCCGCCGCCCGCGGACCGCCCGGCCCCGGCGACCGCCCTCCTGCCGGGACGATCGCCGGCGTCGCGCGGCAGCCGGCCGCACCCGCGACGGACGGCGGAGTCACCGCGGGACCGGTCGCCGGGGAGACCCGGACCTCGACCCGGGCGGCGCCGGGATCATTGACGAGGCAGAGCAGACCAGCCCCGGGCGCGGACGTCACCCGTGCCCCGGTGACCTGCACCTGGTAGCCCGTCGGATAGGACCAGGCCGGCACGCTGATCGCGGTCGCCGTGCCGGCAGCGAGGGGCGGCCCGGCCGACGGCGTGGTCCGGTAGGCCACCATCAGCACCCGCGACGCGTCGAAGCGCAACACCTCCGGTACCCCGGCGATGGCCACGGGGTAGGGGCGGACGATGTCTGCGGGCGGGGCGGGCGCCCGGCGTTCGGCGCCGCTGCTCCCGACGGGCGCGGCGGTGCCCACCGTGCCCCCGGTCGGGCTCGGGGCGTCGTAGAACCAGCTCAGGCCGAACGCGTCGGCGGAGGCGACGAGACCGCGGACGCTGGCCGCCGACCCGTCCTTCCAGCCGACCAGGTATCCGGTCGGATCATTGACCGCCACCGTCGATGCGGCGTCGAACGGGGCGGGCCGGTTCCGCCACAGCAGGTGAGTGCCGTCATGCGCGGCCACCGCCGCTACGAGACTCTCACCGCCGCCACCACCCTCGGGCACCTCGTAGCCGAGCAGGCCCGGCACGTCGCGGAACCGCGTCGCCAACCGTTCGAGCCCCGCGGCGAGGCCGGCGACGGAGGGTACGTAGCCCGCCGAGGCGGGCACGATCCGCAGCGTGACCCGCAACCCGCGGTCGGTGAACATGCGGGTGAGGGCGGCGGCCTGGTCGAGTCCGGGGTCGGCGGGCGTGGTCGCCGCGCCGGCACCGTCGAGGACCGGCCCACCGGATGTCGCCGGGAAGCGGCCGCCGCTTGCCATCGGGACCGCTAGGCGCACCCCGGTAAATCCGAAGCCGACCCAGGTGTCGATGTCCCCGGCGGTGGGCGTCACCCCGGCCGGCACCGTGATCCCGTGCAGGACGACCACCCGACGATCACTGTCCGTGAGGTACGTTCCCGAGCGACCGATCGTATCGGCCGGGGCGGCGCCCACGGGCGGTCCAGCAGGTGCGGTGGGGGAACCGGCCGCCGAGGCCCCGGGCACCGGACCCGTTCCCGCGAGGCAGCCAACGATCAGGCCGAGCGCGACCAGAAGCGGACGCCGTCCCGGGAATCGCCGGGGATGCTCGAAGCCGCGACGCCGCCCGATCGTCGTCCAGCCAGGAACGCTGTCACCACACACCGGACCATCCTGCCGTGTCCACCGCAAACGGGTCAGACCGCCCGGTCGATCCGGTCTTTGGCGGCGCGTGGATTCGCCGGCGCCGTGACCGGCAGCCCGAGCTGATCCGGAGACCGAGCCGGCGTCGCCGCCCCAGGGGAACCCTGCGCCGTGCTGGTGGACGCCGGGGAGACCTGCGCCGGGGTGGTAGACCCCGCGGGCGCGCCGGCAGCGGCAGCCGCCTGTGCCCGGGCGGCCGCGAGCTCCTCCTTGGCCCGCTTCGCGTACATGTCCACATACTCCTGGCCGGACAAGGCCATCAGCTCGTATATGATCTCGTCGGTGACCGAGCGCAGGACGAAGCGATCATCTGCCATGGCCGCGTAGCGGCTGAAGTCGAGCGGGCGGCCGATGCGGATGCCGACCCGACGGATCTTCGGAACCAGCTGGCCCGGCGGCTGGACCTCGAAGGTCCCGATCATCGCCACGGGGATGACCGGGACCCCGGCTTCCAGCGCCAGGCGCGCGACACCGACCTTGCCGCGGTAGAGCCGGCCGTCCGGGGATCGGGTGCCTTCCGGATAGATCCCGAGCAGGCGGCCCTGGCGGAGCACCCGGACCCCCGAGCGCAACGCGCCCTCGCTCGCCTTGCCGCCGCTGCGATCGATCGGGATCTGGCCGACGCCACTGAAGAACACCCGCTTGAACCACCCCTTGACGCCCGCCTCGGTGAAGTAGTCGCTCTTCGCCAGGTAGGTGACACGGCGGGGGACGACCAGCGACAGGAAGAGGTGGTCCAGGAAGGAGAGATGGTTGCCGGCGAGGATCGCGGGCCCCTCCGGGGGGATGTTCTCTGCCCCCTCGACCCAGGGACGCCAGAACAGTCGCAGGACAGGTGTCAGGAACACCTTGACCACCCAGTAGAACAAGACAGCTCCCACCTGGTCACCGCCGCACGACGACGGCCCGCCGGGGGCGCCCGTGGCCAGTCGCCCGTCTTCATCCGCCGACGCCGATCACACCTGGCCCGAACCTCCCACGAACCGTCCGGTCGGTCGGGCACCGGGGCGCACGCCGCCGGTCCACGACCCGCGGCCTCGCCGGGGTCCGCCACGGAGACCCCGACGATCCTTGCGACCCCACCGCACCAGGGCCGGGTCGCCCAGGGCCGGTCGCAAGGATGATGGGCTTGCTTGAGCCTAAGGAGAGGTCATCACGACGTCCACCGAACAGGGTCTACCCCGCTCGGCGTGTCATTCTCCGGTGCCGGCCAGGAAACCTGACGGCGGGCCCCCAGCCTCCCGCAGACCGCGCCTCGATCCCGAATGTCCCGCGCGCGTACCCACCCATCACCGATATCATCAGGCGGGGACTTTCCGTCCGGCGGCTCCTGCGCAGCGATGTTGCGCAGCGAGTGAGACACGCACGACCGTGGCCTCAGCCCGCGGACCGTGCGAGCATGCGTTTACCGGCGTTTTCCCTCCGCGCGTCGCCGGACCCGCATCGCGGCATGCGGGCGGGCGCGCGAGGCACGAAGGGCGGATCACGATGGCGGGTGTCACCGGTGCGGCCGTCCTCCCGGGCGCGGAACCGTTCGAGTTCGAGGGTGGGCCGGTCGGCGTGCTGCTGGTCCATGGGTTCACCGGCTCCCCGGGCAGCATGCGGCCCTGGGGCGAGTACCTCTCCGCAGTCGGGCTGACCGTCTCGTGCCCGCTGCTGCCCGGCCATGGCACCCGCTGGCAGGACATGGTGCCCACCACCTGGCCGGACTGGTACGCCACGGTAGAGACCGCGTTCCTGCGGTTGCGGACCACCTGCGAGCAGGTCTTCGTCATGGGGCTGTCGATGGGCGGAACCCTGGCCCTGCGGCTGGCCGAGCAGCACGGCGGGGATCTCGCCGGCCTCGTCACGGTCAATCCCAGCCTCACCACCGAACGGTGGCACGCGGCATTCGCCCCGTTGCTGAGCCGGGTGATCCCCGCCGTGCCTGGCGTGGCCGGCGACGTGAAGGCCGAGGGCGTGCCCGAGGTCGGTTACGACCGGGTACCCCTGCGCCCGTTCGCGTCGCTGCGCCAGCTGTGGGCGGTGACCCGGCCGGAGCTCGGTCGGATCGTCTGTCCGGTCCTCACCTACCGCAGCATCGTCGACCACGTGGTGGAAGCCAGCTCCGGCGCGATTCTGCTGGCCGGGCTGCGTGCCCCGGCCGAGGAACGGCTGCTGGAGAACAGTTACCACGTCGCGACGCTCGACAACGACCGAGAAACGATCTTCGACGGAAGTCTGGAATTCGTCCGGCGGCACGCGCCACGCGCGCTCGTGCCCGACGTGCCCTGCGGCAATGGCTGAGCGGTCACCGGGTTCAGGACCCGGCGAGCACCGGCCCTCGCCGGCGGACGGCGCCGTGCCCGAGGGGGCTCCCCTCGGCGGGCCGGGCAGCGCCCCCGCCGACGGCGGTGGCACCTCCGCGAACCGCGAGGAGCCAGCCGACGGCGACGGTGGCAGCGGCCTCAACGACAGCGGCCTCGACGGCGGCGGCGACGGATCCGCGACAACCGCGGGGGGCGACGCACCGCGGCCCTCCCCGCGCTCCCAGAAAGCCGACGACGCCGCGTTCTTCGAACTCATCGCGCGCTTCGACGACGAGCCCGAATCCCATCGGTGGCCGGCGGCGGAGAATCTGGACGACACCCGCCGCCCCACTGTGATCATCCTACGCCCGCCGTTCGAGCCGGGTGGTCCGCCCGTATCGGAGGACCGGACCGACCCCCGGCCCGACCAGCTGCCGTTCCCGTCCGCGGGCGGTGACAGCGGCCGACGGGGACGCGACGGCACCGAGGACTTCGTCGTCGACCTCGGCGATCTGTCGGGTTCCGGCCAGGTCCCGGAGGGTCTGGACGACCCGGATCTGGACCCGGACGACGAGCACTACGAGCCGCCACCCCCGCCACCGCTGCCACGGATCAGGCCCGTGACGCGCTGGGCACTCGGTTCGATCGCCCTCGGTGTGATGTTCCTCGTCGTTCCGAACCTGATCGACTTCAACCAGTCCGGGACCCAGAACGTCGCCGGGGTTCTGCTGATCCTCGGCGGGGTCGGCACGCTGGTCGCGCGGATGGGAGACCGTCCGCCCACGGATTTCGACGGCCCCGACGACGGCGCGGTGGTCTGAGCGCGGCGTGGCAGCCGTCGTACCGGCACCGAAAAGGAAGGGCGTGGGGCGTGCAGTACCACGAAAAGGTCGAGGTCCACGGGCATCTCATGGACACGGGCGTGCTGGCTCGGGTTCTCGACGACGTGCTGGACTATGGCGGTGACTATCGGGTTGATCGTATCGAGCTGGGGCACAGCCACGATGACGAGTCCCACGCGGTCATCACGGTGGGGGCCGATTCACCGAGTCAGCTCATGCGCATTCTGATGCGGATCCAGGTCCACGGCGTGAACAAGATCGAGTCTGGCACGGCCCGGTGCGAGCCGGCCGACCGCGACGGCGTCTTCCCCCCGGACTTCTACTCCACCACCAATCTGGAGACCGTCGTCCACCTCGACGGCCAGTGGGTGCCGGTGGAGCATCCCGAGATGGACTGCGGCCTGGTCGTCTCGCACGGCCGGGTGCAAACGGTACCGGTCACCGACGTGCGCGCGGGAGACATGATCGTGTGCGGCGTGGACGGGGTGAAGGTCGTCCTACCGGTCACCGCCCACTCCAGCCGGGTCTACGAGGAGTACGAGTCCCTGGCCGCCCCGCTGCCGAGCTCCACCCAGCCGCAGGCGGTCCTGGCCCGGGCGATCGCCCGCCAGATCCGCGAGGTCAAGGCCGAGGGGTCGCAGGTGCTCTGGGTGGCGGGTCAGACTGTGGTGAGCACCGGGGCCGGGCCAGCGTTGATCGCCCTCGTCGGGGCCGGCTATGTCGACGTGCTGTTCGCCGGCAACGCACTGGCGACACTCGACGTGGAGGCTGCCCTCTACGGATCGCCGCTGGGGCTCGGGCCGCTGCGCAGCGGCCGGGTGCAGCGCGGCAGCGAGCAGCACATCCGCGCGGTCAACACGATCCGCCGGGAGGGATCCATCCGGGCCGCCGTGGAGTCCGGCGTGCTCACCCAGGGGATCATGCACGCGATGGTCAAGGCCAACAAGACCTTCGTGCTCGTCGGATCGGTCCGCGACGAAGGCCCGCTGCCCGACGTCCACACCGACGTCCTGGCAGGCCAGCGGGCGATGCGCGCCGCGCTGCGGGGGGTGGCGTTCGCCCTCATGATCGCCAGCGCCCAGTACTCCGTGGCCACCGGCAACATCCTGCCGGCCTCGGTCCCGGTGGCCTGCGTGGACGTCAACCCCTCGACGGTGCACGCTCTCACCGAACGCACCAGCGCGCACGCGGTCGGCGTCGTCGCCGACACCGGGCTGTTCCTCGAGGAGCTCGCCGCCGAACTGGTACCCGACTACCGGGCCTCCCCACGTAGCGGCTTCGCCGCGACGCGGGGACCCCTGTCATAGGGCGCCGTACGGGGTCTCCGTCGAATCGCCTTCGGCGACCCTCCTGGGATAGTCGTGGGGATTTCGGGTCAGAACCGGGCGAGGTCGGCCGCGCCCACGAGGCCCGCTTGGGATCCGAGCTCGGCGATGACGATGTCCGGCTCGGAACGGTAATCCCGCCCGGGCATGGCGGCCAGGAGGCTCTGCCGGGCCGGGCCGAGCAGCAGCTCGCCGGCGTCGGAGACGCCGCCGCCGATGACGAAGCGGTTCGGGTCGAGCGCGGCGACCAGCGTCGCCATACCCTCGCCTAGCCAGTGGCCGATCTCGGTAAAGCACCTGATCGCCGCCGGGTCCCCTTTGCGTGCCGCCTCGGTGACGTCCGGGCCGGTCAGCGCGTCGACGCCACCGCCACAATGCTCCAGCATGGGCATGGCCGCACTCGGATCCACGGTGGCGATGTTCTTCGCCAGCCGGACCAGCGCTCGCCCGCTCGCATACTGTTCCCAGCACCCTCTGTTACCACATCCGCACGGGTACCCGTCGGGTACCACCCGCATGTGGCCCATCTCGGCGCCGATACCGGACGCGCCTCGGTAGAGCTCACCGCCCAGGACGATGCCGCTGCCGATGCCGGTTCCCACCGTCAGGCAGACGAGGTCACGCCGGCCACAGCCGGCCCCGAAACGGTACTCCGCCCAGGCCATCGCGTTGGCGTCGTTCTCCACGACGACGGGCAGGCCGATGCGCGCCCCGACCTCGTCGCGCAGGGGTTCGTCGCGCCAGGCGAGGTTCGGTGCAAACAGGACGCGGGACCGGTCCGAGTCGACCCACCCGGCCGCGCCGATGCCGACCGCACGCACGGCGTGGTCGGCACTGAGCTCCGCGACGACGCTGGCGATGGTGTCCGCGACCTCGGCGGCCGAATGGCCCGGGGTAGGCCGACGCAGGGAGGTGATGATCGTCCCCGCGCCGTCCACGACGCCGGCGGCGACCTTCGTCCCGCCAACGTCGACGCCGATCGTCAGGCCCTCTATCCGGTTCTCCACCGGCAACGGGCCGGGGGCCGCGCCGGCACGCTCGGTGCGCGGAACCGTCAAGCTGCCCGGAATATCCAGATTCTTCGAACTATCGGGAGTAGCGATGCTCACGTGATATCGATCCTCTGCACGCGGGGTCTAAGCGCGGTGGCGGGTTGGGTGCCGGTGGTGTCCCCCGGCCATGGATGATCCCCAGATGCGGGGGGCGCCGTCTCGCGCCGTCGCGGCGTGGCGGGCCCCGGAGCGTCCTCCCCACGGGCACCGAGGGCGGCGCGGAACGCCGCGGTCAGGGATCCGGCAGCCGCGAGGAGATGGCCAACCACCTCGGGGCGGTCGCCGGCGAGGCTCGCCAGGAGCCGGCACAGCGGGCACACGGCGCAGGGCCAGGTGTGATCCGCGGGTCCCGGCGCCGGATCCACGTGGGGATCGGGTATCGACGCCGCATCGTCGGCAGCGGGTCCCGCCGCCGACGATGCGGGGGGACCGGGATAGCCGGGGGGCAGGTGCGAGGCGGCCCAGTCCCGCAGGGCGTCAGCGAGCAGGGCGGCTTCGACCGCGAGCGACCCGCGGCCGGGCGACGCGGACGGGCCGGTGGGAGGCGTGCCGGTGGGAGGCGTGGTGAAGTCGGGCCCGGCGCCGCCGGGCCGGCCCGAGGTGGACCGCTGCGTGGTCATACCCGCACCCACTGCTGCGGGTCCGGGACGAACGAGACGACCAGCCGGTCGTCACGCAGCCGGGCGGTGCTCACATCGCAGCGACGCAGCGCCGCAGGCAGCGGAACGGCCCGCCGATACGACCCCACGGTCACCACCAGGTCATCACCCAGCCGGGCCAGATCGATCTGGGAACCGTCGACGAACGGCAGCCCGAAGGACAGCGCGAACCCGTCCTCGGTGCGCTCCACCCGCGGCTGGCCGCTCGAGCCGATGAGCGGCTCCCCGAGAACACTCCCCGGATCGAGCTCACCGTAGGTCGCCGCGCCGAAGGCGGCCAACTCCTCCAGGCCGATCGGTTCGCCCGCCCGGTAGCCGACCGGGAGGACGGGGGTGGGCATGAAGGCCGCGGTGATGTCGGCGAGCTGCTCGCGGTGAACGGCGGCCCACCCCGCCCGCCAGGCGTCCGCGTTCGCCGACGGGAAGATCCGGTTGACGACGACGCCGTCCAGGGTGAACCCATGCAGCGACAGCGCCGTAAAGCTGCCGCGGGCCGCGGCGAGCGCCGAGCTCTCGGGGGTCAGCACCAGCCGGACGCTGGTGGTGGCGTGGTCGGTGAGGATCGCGCGCAGGTCGACCGCCGCCCGGTGCAGGCGGTTGACGGTGTCGTAGGCGGGGGCCGCCAGCGTGCTCCACCGGCCGCCGAGCGCCGCCGCCCAGCCGAAACCGGGTCGCAGCCAGCGCGCGAAGGCACCGTCGGGCGGCAGCAGCCGGCGGCAGTACCACGACAGCGTCTCGGGAAAGGCCAGCAGCCGCACCAGCGCCGCCGCCGAACCTCCGTCGACCACCACCAGGTCGTAGTTCTCACTGGTGAGGCCGTCACGCAGTTCGAGTAGCGTCAGGGTCTCGACGGCCCCGGGCAGGAAGGCCAACTCCTCCAGGTCGAACGGATCGACCTTGATGGCCGGCCAGGTGCCCGCCAGCACCTCGCGTACGGCCGGCCACCGGGTCTCGACCGCGCGGCGCAGGTCGACCTGCTGGCCGTGCAACCCCGGTTCAAGCTCGGTCGGCTCGGCGCCGATCGGGTGGTCGAGCGCGCCGGCGAGCCCCGCGGCCGGGTCGACCGACAGCACGAGGGTCCGATGACCCCGTTGAGCGGCGAGGATCGCGGTCGCCGCCGCCACCGTGGTGGTACCGCCGCCGCCCTTCCCCGTGAAGAGCACACACCGCACGTGCGCTCAGCTCTCGACGTACTTCTTGAGGTCCTTGAGAGCGGCATCCACGATGCCGCTCTGCACCTTCCGCCGGAGCAGACCAGGAATCTTGATCTTTGTCTCAGCGGTGAGGTCGTAGGTCACCTCGGTGCTACCGTCACCCAGGTCGCGCAGGGTGTAGCTGCCGTCCTGCGACGACATCGCCTGGCCCTCGACCATGCTCCAGACGACCTGATCGTCGCCCTTCCAGGTGTACTCGTTGACAAACTCGTCCTTGATGACGACGGCGTTGATCCGGAACCGGGCGCGCCGGGGACGGCCGTCCGGGCCCATGTCGAGGATCTCGGCCTCCTCGATCTGGCCGATCCAGGTCGGATACGCGGAGATGTCGACGATCGCCCCCATCACCGCGGCGGGCCGAGCGTTGATGACGATCGTCGATCGGGCGTGGTCCGCCATGGCAGACAGCACCTCCACATTCTTCGAGCGCGGCTGAAGAGCACGGCGTCGCCGGCCCACCGGCAACCCGGATCTCTCCGGGGCCCGGGAACAATCCCCGACCGATCGCCTGAGGCTACCGGAACACCGAGCGCGCCCGGCCAAGCGGCCGGCTACCACTCGAGAACGAAGGGCGTCCCCCGAGCCTGGAAATGTCCGACGTTCACGCAGCGTGTGCCGTCGATCTCCAGGCTGGCCGTCAACGGCTGGTGCACATGCCCGAAGAGCACGTAGCGCGGCCGGGTCGCGTGAATGGCCTCGAGGATCGCCACACTGCCGCGCTCGAAGCGGCGTGCCTCGATGTCGTAGACCAGCTCGGGGATGTGCGGGGGGATGTGGCAGCACAGGACGTCGACCTCGCCCACCGCGGCGACCTTGGCGGCGAAGGCGTCGTCGTCAATCTCGTAGGGGGTGCGCATCGGGGTCTGCAGCCCCCCGCCGACGAAGCCGAACCGCAACCCGCTGATCGTGGTGGTCTGCCCGTCCAGCAGGGTGACGCCGTCGCGCAGGTACTCAGGATACAGGTGCGGCAGATCGACGTTGCCGAAGGTCAGGTAGGTCGGGGTCGGGAACGCCGCGAACAGCACCTCGTACTGACGGCGGATGGCCGCCTCCACGATCTGCGTGCGGTCCCCGCCCAGGCTCGCCCACAGCGTCCGGGACCATGCCCGGGCCTCGTCGAACCGCTGGGCGTTACGCAGCTCGATCATGCGACCCACGGCCTCGGCGCCGAACAGGTCGCCCATGATGCCCCGGCCGTGGTCGTGGTAGTCGATGAAGAGAATGAGATCACCCAGACACACGAATGCGTCGGCCTCCTCGCCCGCCGCCGCCAGCGCATCCGCCCGCCCGTGCACGTCGCTGACCACGTGGACCCGCATGGCTGGAAGCTTAGGCGCCGACAAGGGCCCGTCGCCCCTACTCGAACGGCCCATCCGGCCGATGAGGGATGCCGCGCGGATCCGGGGCATACCCGGGACATGTCCCCGGCGGTCGCGCTCACCGGCAACGATCATCGGTCGGACGCTGTCGAAGGGAACCGTATTACACCCCGCAAGGTCGCAAACCGCCCGCCCGGAGGCTAACGTCTGATGCCCTGGCCTGGTCTTCCGTGCTTCCGTTGTTCCGTGGCGTCGTCCCCCCGGCGTGCACAAGCCATCTGGTAGGACTGGTAGGAGTAGCAGTGCGCGAGTACACCTCCCCGCCCCTGATCACCATCGCCGAGGATGCGACCCTGACGGACGCCGTGTTCCGCAACGCGGCGGCACATCCGGACAGTACGCTTATCCAGCACAAGATCGACGGCAAGTTCGTCGGCATGACCGTCCGCGAGTTCCGCGACCACGTCGTGGCCACCGCCCGGGGCTTCATCGCCCGCGGGGTGCGGCCCGGGGACCGCGTCGGTCTGGCGAGCCGGACCCGGTTCGAGTGGACGATTGTCGACTATGCGACGTGGCTGGCCGGCGCCGTCTGCGTGCCGATCTACGAGACCTCCAGCCTGGGCCAGATCGAGTGGATCCTGCGGGACGCCGGCGTCGAGGTTCTCGTGGTCGAAAACGACGAGCTCGCCGAGCAGGTCGCGCAGGTACGCGACGGCGTCCCCGCGCTGCGGGAGGTCCTCGTCGTCGAGCACGGGGCGCTGGCCGGTCTCGCCGTGGACGGCGCCGGCATCGCGCCGGAGCAGCTGACGGCGGCCCGGGCGTCCGTCAACGCCGACAGCCTCGCGACGATCATCTACACCTCGGGGACCACCGGCCAACCGAAGGGCTGCGAGATCACCCATCGCGCCCTGCTGTTCACCGCCGAGGCGGCCATCGCCACGCTGCCCGAGCTGTTCGCGCCCGGTGCGTCCACACTGCTGTTCCTCCCGCTGGCGCACGTGTTCGCCCGCATGCTCCAGGTGGGCGTGGTCCAGGGGGCGTTCACCCTCGCCTACACCCCGGACTCGCGGACCCTGCTGCCCGATCTCGCCAAGGTGCGTCCGACCTTCCTGCTCTCCGTGCCCCGGGTGTTCGAGAAGGTGCACGCCGGGGCGCGCCACAAGGCGCACGCCGAGGGCAGGGGCTGGATCTCCGATGCCGCCGAGAACACCGCGGTCGCCTACAGCCGGGCTCTCGACGGCGGCGGCCCCGGCCTGCTCCTGCGGCTGCGGCACCGGTTGTTCGCCGCGCTGGTCTACAGCAAGCTCCAGGCGGCGCTCGGCGGGCGGGCCCGCTACGCGGTCAGCGGCGGGGCACCGCTGGGTGAACGCCTCGGCCACTTCTTCCGCGGGATCGGGTTCACGGTGCTCGAGGGCTACGGTCTGACCGAGACCAGCGCGCCGGCCGCGGCGAACCGGCCGGGCAACGTCCGGATGGGCACCGTCGGCCAGCCCTTTCCCGGCGTGACGATCGCCATCGCCGATGACGGGGAGGTCCTCATCCGCGGTCCCCTGCTGTTCCGCGGCTACCGCAACAACGAGCTCGCGACGAAGGAGGCGCTCGACGCCGAGGGCTTCCTGCACACCGGCGACCTCGGCGACCTCGACGCCGACGGCTTCCTGCGGATCACCGGCCGCAAGAAGGAGCTGCTGGTCACCGCCGGTGGGAAGAACATCGCGCCGGCGCCGCTGGAGCACATCGTCCAGTCCCATCCCCTGGTCAGCCAGGCGATGCTGATCGGGGACCGGCGGCCCTTCATCGCCGCCCTCGTCACGCTCGATCCCGAGGCGTTCGACCGGTGGCGGTCCTCGGCGGGCAAGCCGGCCGGCGCGACGGTTGCCGACCTGGTCGACGACGCCGGCCTGCGCACCGAGATCCAGCATGCGATCGACGCCGCGAACGCGACGGTATCGCACGCCGAGAGCATCAAGAAGTTCGCGATCTTGCCGCAGGACTTCACGGTGGAGACCGGCGAGCTCACCCCGAGCCTGAAGGTGCGCCGCTCGCTGGTGCTCGACCGGTTCAGCCAGGCGGTGGAGGACATCTACGCCACCCCGCGCTAACCCCGTCCGGGCCGGCAAGCAGCGTGCGCAGGTCCTGCACGAGGACGTCCCACCGCCAGCGCAGCTCGACCCACGCCCGCCCCGCGGCACCCATCGACGCCGCCCGGTCGGGGTCGGCAAGCAGATCACCGACGGTCGTCGCGACCTGCGCCAGATCGGTACCGTCGATCACGATGCCGGTGCGCTGGTGCAGGACGGCGTCGGGGGAACCCCCACTGCGGCCGGCCACCACCGGCAGGCCGGTCGCCGACGCCTCGAGGAAGACGATGCCGAGCCCCTCGACTTCCAGGCCGGCGAGGCGGGAGCGGCAGGGCATCGCGAACACGTCGCCCGCCGCGTAGTGCGCCGGCAGTTCCTCCCACGGCGCCGAACCGGTCATGATCACATGCTCGGCGACGTCGTTCTCCCGGGCGAGCCGTTCGAGATCACCCCGCCGGGGACCGCCGCCGACGATCAGCAGCGCGGCGTCCGGCACGCGGCGCCGTACCATGGGCAGCGCCCGGATCAGCATGTCCTGGCCCTTGCGGGCGACCAGCCGGCTCACGCACACCACCACCCGGCGGCCCGTCAGCCCATGGCGTCGGCGCATCTCCTCGCGCCCGTGACCGGGACGGAACAGCGAGGGGTCGACTCCGCTGGGCAGCCGGGCAAAGGTGGGATGGCCGCCGAAGGCGGGCCGGACCCGGGCCCGGGTGTAGTTGGTCAGATAGGTGATGACGTCGGCCGCGGTGCCGATGCTGCGCAACACCTGACGCGCCCCCGGCAGCGCCGCCCAGCCGACCTCGTGACCATGGGTGCTCGCGACCATCCTGCGCACGGCCGTGTCGCGGCGCAGCCGGGCTCCGAGCAGCCCGAGCGGTGCCGCGGCGCCGAACCACACCGTGTCGCATCCCTCCGCCCGGGCGATCTCTCTGGCTCGGCGCAGGACGTCCGGTGTCGGCAGCATCAGCGACGTGGTGTGCCGCACGACCGGGAAGTTCTGTTCGGCGTCGAAGGCCGCGGCGTTCTTCCAGGCCGGGGCGTAGACGACGATCTCGCCCCCGGGCAGCCGCGAGGCGAAGTTGTGCACGTAGGCCTGGATCCCGCCGGGACGAGGCGGGAAATCGTTCGTGACGGCCAGCACGCGCATCCGCCCATATTCTCCCACGGTCCCACCGCGTTTTCCCACGGCCCCACCGGCGCCCGCGCCGGCCCCCCGGCCGGGCGGGCTAGCCGGCGCGGCGACGCCGCGGCGCCTGGTCCAGCCGCGGCGCCTGGTCCAGCAG
>NZ_CDWTNB010000110.1:0-13736 GCF_977947065.1 Frankia sp. CgJB1 | reverse complement strand
GCCAGTGCCTCGGGGTCGCATAGCTCCGCCGGAACGCCGGCGAGCCGCCGGGCGGCACGGCCCCGGGCGTCCGCCGCGCGTTCCCGGGCTGCCTGCGCCGCGGTCCGTGCGGCGGAATGGCGGGCCGCGGCCTCCTTCTCGTTCTCGTGGACCTCGCGCAACGCGGCCTCCGCCGCGGCGAGCTTCTTAGCCGCCCGGGTCCGGGCGCGGACCGCGTGGGTCAGCACGGCGGCGAGTTCATCGAGCCGATCCGCGACCGGCGCCTCGGAGCCGCCCAGTAGCGTCGCGACCGGAAGCGCGCGGATCTCGGCGAAGGCGGCCTCGACGCGGTCGTCCGGGTCCGCGCTGTGGTCCGGGTCCGCCCTGTCGTTCGGGTCCGCGCGGTCGTCCCCGTCCGTTGGGCCGATCAGGTCGGCGTGCAGCGCCCGGACCCGGGACTCCCAGTGGGCCACCGCCCGGCCTGCCCTCGTCGCGGCGTCGGCGAGCCGGTCCGCCTCCTGCCCGGCCGCGGTCTCGGCGTCCTTGCTCACATGATCGGCCCGGGTCTCGGCCGGGTCGGGATGCTCCAGGGCCCCGCAGACCGGACAAGGCGTGTCATGGACAAGCGCGGCGGCGAGTTCGGCGGTGATGGCGTCGAATCGCTGCCGCCGGAGGTCGGATGCGTGGGTCCGGGCCGCGGATGCGTCTCGTTCGGCCTCGTCGGCCACGGTCCGCACCTGCCGCCCCTCCCGGACGGCGGAGGCCAGCTCCTTGGCCCACCGGGCCCGTTCGACCAGGCCGGGCAGGGCGGCGCCGGCTCGCCGGGCGACCTCCACCCGGGCCTCGGCCTCGACACGGGCGCGGGGCAGCGTGACGCTGATCGCCTCGGCGAGTTCGGCGGCGGACCGGGTGTGGGCGGCCGTGTCCCGGTCGGCCCCGGTGGCCTCCTCGGCGTCCCGCTCGGCGGCGGCGAGGGTGTCGGTCAACGTTTCCAGTCGCCCGGTCTCGGTGTGGGCGAGGCGGGCCAGGCGGGCGAGTTCCTCGGCAGGCGCCTCGGCAGGCCTCCCGGTGGCCTCCTCGGGCAGCGGTCCCGAGGGGGTGGGTTCTCCCCCGGGGAGGAGCCCGGATGGATGGCGTCCGAGCCGGTCCCGGGCGTCGCGTTCGTCGGCCTCGGCCCGGTGGACCGTCGCGGTGCGGCGGCGGACCTCGTCCAGGGCGGGCGCGACGACAGCGGCCCGGCGGGCCGCGTCCAGCCCGGTGGTGAGCAGCTCGATCCGGGGTGCCTGTGCCGCGAGCTCCTCCTGCCGGGCGGCCAGTATCCGGCGCTGCTCGACGCGTCGGGCGAGGTCGCGTGCCTGGTCCAGTGCCTCCTCGGCCGAGGTGCGCCGTGCTGCCGCCGCGCCGGCCGCCTCGTCGGCCGAGATGGCCGCCGCCGCGGCGGTCCCGGCGAGGTCCGCGGCCCAGCCGGCGTCGGCCGTCGGATCCTCCGGCTCGTCGACGGCCGCCACCTGCGAGACCCGGGCGGTCACCCGGTCGAGCTCAGCGCGGGCCAGCGCCAGCCGTTCGGCGGCGATCTTTGCCCGGTCCAGCAGCCACTGCTCGGCGTACTCGAAGCGGTTGACGTGGAACAGCCGCTTCAGGAGCTTCTCGCGCGCACCGTGGTCGGCCTGGAGAAAGTCAGCGAAGCGTCCCTGCGGGAGCATGATGACCTGGAAGAACTGCTTGTCGCTCATGCCGACGAGCAGGTCGATCTCATGGCCGACGTCCTCCATGCGGGTGGCGGCCATCTCCCAGCCGCCGGCGCCGTCGAACCGTTCCAGCCGCGCCGTCGGATGGGCGCGGGTCGTCCCGCCGCCGCGTTTCGGCTTGTCCCAGGCGGGGCTGCGGGTGATCCGGAAGCGTCCCGCCGCCACCGTGAACTCCAGCGTCACCTCCGGCCGCAGGGATGCCGCGGCGTGGTGCGAGCGCAGGTCCGGCGGCCCGGAGACCTCCCCGCGCATCCCCGGCACCCGGCCGAACAGCGCGAACCCGACCGTGTCGAGCAGCGTCGTCTTGCCGCCCCCGGTTTCCCCGCAGAGCAGGAGCAGGCCGCCGCTGCCGAGGACGTCGAAATCGATCTCGACGGTGCCGGGGAAGGCGCCGAACGCCGCCAGGGTCAGGTGGTGGGGACGCATCAGGCGACTTCCTCCTCGGCCCGGCGGGCGGCGCCGAGGGCTTCGGCGAGCAGAGCACGTTCCCGAGCCGAGGGAGCGCTGCGCACATGGGCGACGAAGGCCTCGGCGATCTCCAGCTCCGAGCGTCCCCGGGTCCGCCGGCCGAAACTGAGCATCTCGTCGGGTTCCGTCTCCGGTTCATGCGCGAGTCGCAGGGCGAAGGGGAACCGGCGCTGCAACCGGGCCATGGCGTCCATGGGGCGGATGGGGTCGGTCAGCACGGCGGAGACGAAGTCGGCCTCGCGCGGGGCATGGGCGGGGTCGGTGAGGAGGTCGGCAAGACTGCCGCGTAGCAGGGCCATCCGCCGCCGGGCGGGAACGCCGATCCGGGTCACGTTCCCCAGCCCGGTCGGACCGATCTCGACGAGCAGCGACGCCTTCGCGTCGCCGGACTCCGAAAAGGAATAGGCCAGTGGCGATCCGCTGTAGCGGACGGACGGGGCGATCGCCTGTGGCCGGTGCAGATGGCCGAGTGCGGTATAGGTGATCCCCTCGAACAACTGGGCCGGCACATTGCCCACTCCGCCGACGCTGATGTCGCGTTCGCTCTCGCTCGCCGCCCCGCCGGTGACCCAGGCGTGCGCCACCACGACGGACCGGGCAGCCGGATACCGTGCGAGGTCGGCCCGCACCGCGTGCATGGCCCGGTGCATCGCCCGGTGCATCGTCGCGGCGGGGAGCCCGGCGGCCGGGGCGCCCGAGCCGGATGGCGCCTGCGCCGGTTCGGGAAGCTGGGAGTTCGCCGCCGACGGCTCCAGGTAGGGGATCGCGTATACCCGGACCGCCCCGGCGGGATCCTCGACGACGACCGGATCCCCGACCGCGGCCGGATCCGTCCGGATGCGGACGCGGGGGTCGAGCAGGCCGGCCTTGTCGCCGAGCCGGCGGGCCGCGTCGTGGTTGCCACTGATCACCACGACCCGGGTGCCGGCGCCGCGCAGTCGGGAGAGCGCTTCGTCGAAGAGCTCCAGCGCGCCCACCGGCGGGATCGCCCGATCGTGCACGTCGCCGGCGATGAGCACGACGTCGACGCCCTCGGAACGGACGACGTTGACGAGATGATCGACGAAGGCCGCCTGGGCCGGCATCAGATCGTGACCGTACAGGCCACGCCCGAGATGCCAGTCGGACGTGTGCAGCGCACGCATGCGAGCACGGTAGGCAACCCCGTCGAGATGATCGTCACGGGGTCCGAACTGCGCGCCTTTCCGGCTGTTCCGGTTATCACCCTCCGCGTCCCTGCCTGTCGCGTCCCTGCCTGTCGCGGACCTGGCGGATCGCGGACCTGGATAACGGGATAAGTAGATGAGTAGTTAGGATTAGGAATAAAATAACTTGTTCACTTCGGGGTCCTCGCGAGCCCGTGACCTGCGAAGACGCATATTGGCTTGCATTAATTACTTCATTACGAATTCTTAACGGATGCAGGGATGAGTAGGTGACGGATGCGGGTGAGGAGCGATGAACGGCACGACCGCCGTGCCACCGGTAGCCTCGTAGCGGCGGGCAGCGCCGCGGCGCCCGCCTAACGGAGGACCCGAGATGAGCACCTCTGCGGAGGATGTCCGAGGCAGCGCCGTCCGTGCCAAGGCGGCGGCGGCCCTGCTGGCCCCGCGTAGCCGCGCCGAGAAGGACCGCGCGCTGCTCGCCATGGCCGACGCGTTGATCGCCCGTTCCACGGAGATTCTCGCCGCGAACGCCGAGGACGTCGCTGCCGCGCGGGCGGCGGGCACCGCCGAGGCGATAGTCGACCGGCTCACCCTCACCCCAGCCCGGCTCGCCGGCATGGCCGACGGCCTGCGTCAGGTCGCGGCGTTGGAGGACCCGGTCGGCGAGGTCGTGCGCGGCCGGGTGCTGCCGAACGGGATGGAGCTGCGCCAGATCCGGGTGCCCCTCGGCGTCGTCGGGATCATCTACGAGGCCCGGCCGAACGTCACGGTGGACGCCGCGGGCCTGTGCCTCAAGAGCGGCAACGCCGCGTTGCTGCGCGGGAGCGCCTCCGCGGTGCGTTCCAACACCGCGCTGGTGGCGGTGCTGCGCGCCGCCGCCGTCGCGAGCGGCTTGCCGGCGGACGCGGTGCAGCTTGTCCCCGGGGTGGACCACGACGCGGTCAAGCACCTGATGCGGCTGCGCGGGCTCGTCGACGTGCTCATCCCGCGGGGTGGCGCGGGTCTGATCCGGGCGGTCGTCGAGGAGTCGACGGTGCCCGTCATCGAGACCGGGGTCGGCAACTGCCACGTGTATGTGGACGCCGACGCCGACCTCGACCAGGCGCTTGCGATCACCGTCAACGCGAAGACCCAGCGGGTCTCGGTGTGCAACTCGGCGGAGACCCTGCTCGTGCACGCTGGCGTGGCCGGGGAGTTCCTGCCTCGGGTGCTGGCCGCCCTGCACGACGCCGGGGTCACCGTGCACGGCGACGAGGCGGTGCGCGCCGTCGATCCGCGGGTGCTGCTCGCCACAGACGACGACTGGGCGGCCGAGTACCTGTCGTTGGACATGGCCGTCGCCGTCGTCGACTCTCTCGACGACGCGGTCGCGCACATCCGGCGCTGGGGCAGCGGGCACACCGAGGCGATCGTCACCCGGTCTCTGCCGGCGTCGCGACGGTTCATCACGACCTGCGATAGCGCGGCCGTCATGGTGAACGCCTCGACCCGTTTCACCGACGGGGAGCGGTTCGGGATGGGTGCCGAGATCGGCATCTCCACCCAGAAGCTGCACGCCCGCGGCCCGATGGGGCTGCCCGAGCTGACCTCGACGACGTGGGTCGGCGTCGGCGACGGGCATCTGGTCACCTGAGGTCCGGGTCACCTGAGGTCCGGGTTACCGGGCCCGCCGGATCGGGCCGTCCGGGACGCAACGGAACCGGGAAGGGAATAGGTATGGGCTCGTTGGACGGGGTGACGGTGCACGGGGTGTCCGCGGTGCGGACCGTGCCGGGACTCACCGCGGATCAGGTCGACGCGGTGCTCTCCGACGACGCGCTGGCCTTCGTCGCCGGATTGCACCGCACGTTCGCCGGCCGGCGTGCCGAACTGCTCGCCGCCCGGGTCGCCCGCCGCGCCGCGATCGCCGCCGGGGCCACCCTCGACTTCCTGCCGCAGACCGCCGACATCCGGGCCAGGAACTGGCGGGTCGCGTCACCGGCGCCGGGGCTGGTCGACCGCCGGGCCGAGATCACCGGCCCGACCGACGCCAAGATGCTCATCAACGCGCTCAACAGCGGTGCCCGGGTCTTCATGGCGGACCTCGAGGACGCTAATGTGCCGACCTGGTCGAACATGGTCGTCGGGCAGCACAACCTGAGTGAGGCCGTTGCCGGCACGCTCGCCTTCACCTCGCCCGACGGCCGTCGTTACGAGCTCGACGAGTCCACGGCGACGCTCGTGGTGCGCCCGCGCGGCTGGCACCTGCCGGAGCGGCACGTCACCGTCGACGGGGAGCCGATCGTCGCCGCGCTCTTCGACGCCGGGATGCACCTGGTCCGCAACGCGCATGCCCTGCGGGCTACGGGCGTGGCGCCGTACTTCTACCTGCCGAAGCTGGAGAGTCATCTCGAGGCCCGGCTGTGGAACGACGTGTTCACCGCGGCGCAGGCCGAGCTCGGCCTGCCCGTCGGCACCATCCGGGTGACCGTCCTCATCGAGACGCTGCCCGCCGCCTTCGAGATGGAGGAGATCCTCTACGAGCTGCGGGAGCATTCCGCCGGACTCAACGCCGGCCGCTGGGACTACATGTTCTCCACCATCAAGACGTTCGCGTCCCGGCCGACGGAGTTCCTGCTGCCCGACCGCAACGGCGTGACGATGACGGTGCCGTTCCTGCGCGCCTACACCGAGCTGTTGGTCTCCACCTGTCATCGCCGCGGCGCGCACGCGATCGGCGGGATGGCGGCGTTCATCCCGTCGCGGCGCGACCCCGAGATCAACGCCGCGGCCCTGGCGAAGGTGCGCGCCGACAAGGAGCGGGAGTCCGCGGACGGGTTCGACGGGAGCTGGGTGGCGCACCCTGACCTGGTGCCGGTGTGTACCGAGGTCTTCGACGCGGTGCTCGGCGACGAGCCGAACCAGCTCACCCGGTTGCGTGACGACGTCAAGGTCGGCGCCGGCGACCTGCTGGCGGTGCGCGACACTCCGGGTTCCGTCACCGCGGCCGGGGTCCGCGGGAACATCAGCGTCGGGGTGCGCTACCTGGAGAGCTGGCTGCGCGGGATCGGGGCGGTCGGCATCGACAACCTGATGGAGGACGCCGCCACCGCTGAGATCTCCCGTAGTCAGATTTTCCAGTGGATAGCCGCCGGGGTCGTGCTCGACGACGGCCGTCCGGTCACGGCCGATCTGGTCCGGACCACTCTGGCGGAGGTGCTGGACCAGATCCGGCTCTCCATCGGCGCCGCCGCCTTCGACAACGGCCGCTGGAAGGACGCGGCGGCGGTGTTCGAGGAGACGGCGCTCGGCGAGACCTTCGTCGAGTTCCTCACTCTTCCCGCCTACGAGCGGATCGGCTGAACCGGCGAACACTTCGGGCGAACACCTCGGGAGAATCCCCGGGTGAACCGGCGGCGAACAGGTCGATGAGCAGCCCGCGGGTATCCGCCCGGCGGACGGCGGCGCGCAAGGCGTAGTCACCCGTCTGCGGCGCCAGCCTGGCAGTATGGACAGGGCGATGCCTGACACGGGGACGGAAGGTGGCCATGTCGCTGCAGGAACACGCTTTCGCCGAAGTCGCTGATGTGCGGGAACGGCTTCGCGTGACCGGATACCTTGCGGACGAGGCGATTGCCACCACAGTCTTCCTCGCGGATCGGCTGCGTAAACCGTTGCTTGTGGAGGGGCCCGCGGGTGTCGGTAAAACCGAGCTCGCGAAGGCGCTGGCGACCGCGGTTGGCGCCGAGCTCATTCGGCTGCAGTGTTACGAAGGGCTTGATGAAGCTCGCGCATTGTACGAATGGAACTACAAGAAGCAACTGCTGCGCATTCAGGCCGGATCGGGAGACGGCGGTGCCGAGGGTTGGCAGCAGGCCCACGACGACATCTTCAGCGAGGAGTTCCTGCTCTCTCGGCCGCTGTTGACGGCGATCCGCCGCCAGGAGCCGACGGTGCTGCTCGTCGACGAGACCGACAAGGCCGACGTCGAGGTGGAAAGCCTGCTGCTGGAGGTGCTGTCCGACTTCCAGGTGACGATTCCGGAGCTCGGTACCATCAGCGCCGCCCGCCGTCCCTTCGTCATCCTGACCTCCAACGCGACGCGGGAGCTGTCCGAGGCGCTCAAGCGGTGCTGCCTCTACCTCAACCTGGACTATCCCTCGGCCGAGCGGGAGAAGGAGATCCTGCTCTCCCGGGTGCCCGATCTCCCGGAGAGGCAGGCCGAATCGCTGGTCCGGATCGTCCGCGCGCTGCGGGCGATGGAACTGAAGAAGGCGCCCTCCATCGCCGAGACCATCGACTGGGGCCAGACCGTGCTCGCGCTCGGATTCGACACATTCGACGAGGCCGCCGTCGCCTCGACCCTCGGCGTCGTTCTCAAGCACGCCAGCGACCAGGCCCGAGCCATCAGTCACCTCAAGCTCGGCGCGAACTGAACCGCCCGAGCCCAACCCATCGACTCCATCAACTCCATTGAACTGATCGAATCCATCGAACTGATTACTAGCTGACGGCCGTCGCCACGGCCGCACGTCCACGAGGGGGCGCCGGCATGAACCTGCTGGACCGCACCGTCGATTTCACCGCGGCGCTGCGCCGGGCCGGTGTCCCGGTGAGCAGCGCCGAGACCGTGGATGCCGCCAGGGCCATCGGCGCGCTGGGCTGGGCCGAGCGGGACGCCGTCCGGGCAGCGTTCGCGGCGACCCTGTGCAAGCGGCCGCTGTACCGGCCGGCTTTCGATACTCTGTTCGACCTGTACTTCCCGCCCCGGATCGGGGACAGCGTGTCGCTGGACGACCTGGACGACCTGGACGACTTGGACGACCCGGCCGGGGCGGCGAACGGCGCGGCGGGGGACGTCGGCGTCGACCCTGGCGAGCTGTCGCCCGAGCAGCTGGAGGAGCTGCGCCAGGTGCTGCGCGACCAGTTGCTCGACGCGCTGCATGACGGCAACGACGAGGCGCTGCGCGCGCTTGCCCGGCAGGCGGTGAGCGCGTTCGGGTCGGCGCGCGGCAGCTCCGCCCGCTCGTGGTTCATCTACCAGGGTGCTGCGGGTGATGTCGGCGGAGACCCTCATCGCCGATCTGCTCGCGGCGATGCTGGCGGATTCCGAACGTGGCGGACTCGCCGAACGGGCCGTCCGGCAGACCATCACCGACCGGATCCGCGAGTTCGAGGAGATGGTGTCCACCGAGGTGCGGCGGCGGATGGCCGAGGAACGCGGCCTCGATGCGGTCGAGCGCACCGCGGTGAAGCCGCTCAGCGACCAGGTCGAGTTCCTGCGAGCCTCCCAGCGGGACCTGGTGGAGCTGCGCCGGCAGGTTTACCCGCTCGCCCGGCGGCTGGCGACCCGGCTGACCGCGCGGCGCCGGCTCGGCCGCATCGGCCGGCTGGACTTCCGGCGCACGGTGCGGGCGTCGCTGGCTACCGGCGGCGTACCGGTGGAGACCAGGCACCGCCCGCACAAGCCGCACAAGCCCGAGCTGGTCGTGCTGTGCGACGTCTCCGGCTCGGTGGCCTCGTTCGCGCATTTCACCCTGATGCTGACCCATGCGCTGCGCGAGCAGTTCGCCAAGGTTCGGGCGTTCGCCTTTATCGACACGACCGACGAGGTCACCAGGTATCTGCGCGGCCTCGACCTCGGCGACATGATGGCCCGCATCTCCGGAGAGGCGGACCTCGTCTGGTTCGACGGGCACAGCGACTACGGGCATGCCATCGAGGTCTTCGCCGAGAAGTACCCCGAGGCGGTCGGTCCCAAGACGTCGCTGCTGATCCTCGGTGACGCCCGGAACAACTACCGACCGACCTCGGCGACCATCTTCAGGCGACTGTGCTCGCAGGCCCGGCACTCCTACTGGCTCAACCCGGAGCCGCGCAGCTACTGGGGCTCGGGCGACGCGGCGACAAACGTGTACGCCGAGCTCGTCGACGAGATGGTGGAGTGCCGCAACATCGAGCAGCTTCAGGCGTTCATCGGGTGGCTTCTTCCGTCTTGACGGTCCCCAGCCCCGGCCCGGTCCCCGGCCGGCTCCGGGACCGGCCTGGGACCGGCAGGATCAGCCGCGGGCGAGGGCGGCGTCGACGATCGACTGTGCCTCCGTGATGACCTCGTCGAGATGCCCGGGGCCCCGGAAGCTCTTCGCGTAGATCTTGTAGACGTCCTCGGTGCCGGAGGGCCGGGCGGCGAACCAGGCGTCGTCGGTGACGACCTTCACCCCGCCGATCGCCGCGCCGTTGCCCGGCGCGTGCGACAGCGCGGCGGTCACCGGCGAACCGGCGAGCGTCGTCGCGCTGAGGCTCTCCGGGGTGAGCGCGGCCAGGATCTTCTTCTGCGCCGGGGTGGCCGGCGCGTCGACCCGCCGGTAGGCCGGGGCGCCGTGGGCATCGGTGAGCTCCCGGTACAACTGCCCGGGGTCCCGGCCGGTGACCGCCGTCATCTCGGCGGCGAGCAGGCAGGCGATGATCCCGTCCTTGTCGGTCGTCCACACCGCGCCGTCGCGGCGCAGGAACGACGCGCCCGCGCTCTCCTCGCCGCCGAAGCCCAGGTTCCCGTCGGTCAGACCGGCCACGAACCACTTGAAGCCCACCGGCACCTCGACCACGTCGCGGCCGAGGCTCGCCCCGACCCGGTTGATCATGCTGGAACTGACCAGCGTCTTGCCGATCGCCGTCCCGGTCGGCCAGCCCGGGCGGTGGCCGAACAGGTAGGCGATGGCCGCGGAGAGGTAGTGGTTCGGGTTCAACAGCCCGGCCGTGCCGGTGACGATGCCGTGCCGGTCGGCGTCGGCGTCGTTGGCGAGGGCGACGTCGAACGAGCCGGCCAGCCGCACCAGGGAGGCCATCGCGTACGGCGACGACGGATCCATCCGGATCCTGCCGTCCCAGTCGGTCGTCATGAAGGCGAAGGTCGGGTCGATCGTGGTGTTCACCACGTCGAGGTCCAGCTTGTACCGCTCGGCGACGGCCTGCCAGTACACGAGGCTCGCCCCACCGAGCGGGTCGACGCCGATGCGCACCCCGGCGCCGCGGATCGCGTCGAGATCGATGACGTCGCCGAGGTCCGCGACATAGGCGCCGACGTAGTCGTGGACCACGGCGGCGGCGCGCGCCTGCGGGTACGGCACCCGGGCCACGCCCGCGAGGCCACCGTCGAGCAGGGCGTTCGCGCGATCCTGGATGACCTTGGTGACGCCGGTGTCCGCCGGACCGCCGTGCGTCGGGTTGTACTTGAACCCGCCGTCGGCGGGCGGATTGTGCGACGGCGTGACGACGATGCCGTCGGCGAGGCCGCGCGCCGGGCCGGTCGCGCCGGTGGTGCCCGTCCTGCCCGTCCTGTTGCTTGACGTGCGCTCGCGGTTGTGGCGCAGGATCGCGTGCGAGATCACCGGGGTCGGGGTGGCCTCGCCGTCCGGGGCGATGCGTACCGCGACGCCGTTCGCGGCGAGGACCTCCAGGGCGCTCGCGAGCGCGGGCGCCGACAGTGCGTGCGTGTCGATCCCGACGAACAGCGGTCCGTCGACGCCGGCCTCCTTCCGGTAGTCGCAGATCGCCTGGGTGGTGGCCAGGATGTGGTCGGCGTTGAAGGAGCCGCGCAGCGCCGAGCCACGATGACCGGACGTGCCGAACGACACCCGCTGGGTCGGATCGGTGGGATCGGGATGGATCTCGTGGTAGGCGGCGAGCAAGCCGTCGACGTCAACGAGATCCTCGGGGGCGGCGGGTTGCCCCGCACGCGGACTGGTCGGCATGGGCGGGGTCTCCTCGCGGGGGGCGGGGCCGGCCTGCGGCCTGTGGTCAGCCTAGGCCGGGTGGGCCGTTCCGGGACGGGCCTGCCTGCGGCGGTCACGGCGGTGGGTGTGAGACCAGTGGGTGTGAGGTGCCGTGGCGGGTGAGGTGCCGTGGTGGGTGTGAGGCTTTGTGGCACATCTCCCGCCGGGCTGCGCCAAGCGGGCACGTGCGGTGATGCGGGGTTAGTGTCCGGTCGTGCGCCTCGGTGTCATGGGTGGGACCTTCGACCCCGTCCACAACGGGCACCTCGTCGCAGCCAGTGAGGTGGCCGCCCTGTTCGATCTGGACGAGGTGGTCTTTGTGCCGAGCGGGCAACCCTGGCAGAAGATTCATCGCAAAGTCTCCGCCGCCGAGGACCGCTATCTGATGACCTTCCTCGCGACGGCGGGGAACCCGCAGTTCACGGTCAGCCGGATCGAGATCGACCGGGGCGGCGCCACCTACACCATCGACACCCTGCGAGACCTGCGTGCGGCGCGACCGGACGACGAGCTGTTCTTCATCACGGGGGCGGACGCGCTCGCGCAGATTTTCACCTGGCGTGACCACCGCGAGCTGTTCGAACTGGCCCACTTCGTCGGCGTGAGCCGGCCCGGTTACCAGCTCGCGCTGGACGCCGCCCTCCCGGCCGGCGCCGTCAGCCTGCTGGAGGTCCCGGCGCTGGCGATCTCCTCGTCCGACATCCGGGAACGGGTCGGCCGCCGGGCGCCGATCTGGTATCTCACCCCCGATGGGGTCGTGCGCTACATCGCCAAGCGGCGTCTCTACCAGGGTGCTTCCTGACTCGCCAAGCCGTCCGGGCGGGCCACCGGGCCAGGCGATATCCCGATTTTTCGGCCCGTCGTGGACGCGAGGAGTGCCCTGCCCGCGCGTCGATGTGTCACGCTGGATGCAGCCGTCCGGTCCCGGACGGTGCGCGAGGCAGCCGAGGACGGATGCCTCCCGCCCGTCACCACCCTGGAGAACCCGAGCGTGACCGCTTCCCCGCGAGCCGTCGAACTCGCTCTCGCCGCCGCGCAGGCGGCCGCCGACAAGCTCGGCCATGACCTGCTCATCCTCGACGTGAGCGATCGGCTGGCCATCACCGACTGCTTCGTGCTCGCCTCCGCGGGCAACGAGCGGCAGGTCAAGGGCATCGTCGACGAGATCGAGGAGCACCTGCGCCGGCTGGGAGCCAAGCCTGTCCGGCGGGAGGGGGAGCGGGAGGGCCGCTGGGTCCTGCTCGACTTCGTCGACGTGGTGGTGCACGTGCAGCGGGACGAGGAACGGGTCTACTACGCCCTCGAACGGCTCTGGAAGGACTGCCCGGTGATCCCGTTCGTCGACGCGGCGGTCGGGGCCGGGACCGGTGTCTCCCCGGGGCCCACCGCGGCAAGCGGCGGCTCGGGCTCGGGTGTGGCCGGGCCCGGTACGGCGACCCCACGGTGAGGCTACTGCTCTGGCGGCACGGCAGGACCACCTGGAACGACGTCGGCCGCTTCCAGGGGCACGCGGATCCGCCCCTCGACGCCACCGGGCGCGCCCAGGTCGCCGCGGTGGCCCCGGTCATCCAGGCGATGCGCCCGGAACTTGTCGTCTCGTCCGACCTGCAACGTTGCCGGGACACCGCGGCGGCGCTCGGCGCGCCCTTCCGCTCCGACGCGCGGCTGCGCGAGATCGATCTCGGCGCGTGGTCCGGGTTGACCGCTGCCGAGGCGGCCCAACGCTTCCCCGCGGAGGATCGCGCCTGGCGGCGGGGGGAGGACGTGCCCCGTGGCGGTGGCGAAACCTACCGGCAGGTGGCGGAGCGGGCCGGCACGGTCTTCGACGAGGTCCGGGCCGAGGGGTTCCCGGCCGAACGGGACGGTCTCGTCGTGTTTGTCCTGCACGGCGGTACCGCCCGGTCACTGATCGGTCATGTGCTCGGCCTCCCGCCGGAGCTCTGGTGGCACTTCGGACCGCTCGCCAACTGCCGGTGGTCCGTCCTGCGGCTCGTCGAGGGTGGGTTCCGCCTGGTCGAGCACAACGCGGGGCCGCCGACTGGTAAGGTCGGGACCGCCGGATCGGGACTGACTGAGACGCTCCTGCCGAGCCAGGGGGCGCCGACAGCAGCCGACACGGAGCCTGTACACTTGCCGAAGTAGTCCATCAGGACAGGTTTGGTGTCCGGGTGGGGTACAAGACCGGGTTTACTCGGGTCTGATATAAAATGAATGGCAGTTGGGGCTGTGGCGCAGTCTGGTAGCGCATCACACTGGCAGTGTGAGGGTCAGGGGTTCGAATCCCCTCAGCTCCACGTGATCGGGTTGATCCTGTTCGGTGACCTTCGGTCACCTTCATGGACTCCCGCGTAATGTCTGTCCAGGGGGGATGACCCCGGTCAACCCGTTTTCATACGCCATGCCCCGACCTGCGCTTGCAGTGGTTGGTACATACCCCGGGGGGGTTCGTGGACAGACCCCCTTACCAGCGCTTGCTCGATGCTTGCCTGCGCAAGCGCTGGTAAGGGGGTCTGCGGCGAAGCGGCGAATCCGCGTGGTCTCTCTAGGCCGCTCATCGGCCGTCGGGCCTCACTCCTTCCCTTGCTTCTTCTGGCTAATAGTTGATGTCAGCATGTGCACTAGGG
>NZ_CDWTNB010000109.1:0-13742 GCF_977947065.1 Frankia sp. CgJB1 | reverse complement strand
GATCAAATGATCAACTTATTTAATGATGATCCCCTAGTGCCCCCGGCCACCGTCTGCGGCATCGGGCCGAGACGAGAGGGTGAGTTTCGGGTGATGCTGGGTTTGACGCGGCGAACAGGCGGTAGGTAATGGCTGTGGTAATGCGGCGCACCTGACGCGCGCGGGCCGGGAGGACCCGGTCCGGCTGTTGGCTCGGCGAGCGAGGAAGTGGTTATGGACTATCCGTTGCTTAATGCTTTTCTAACAGTTCTGTTTATCTTTTTGTTTGCCGCCTGGATCTATTTCCTGTTTGTTATCTATGCTGATATCTTTCGTAGTCGGGATTTGTCCGGCTGGGGGAAGGCCGGCTGGTCGATCTTTGTCCTCGTGCTTCCGGTCATCGGTATCCTGAGTTACTTGATCGTGCGCGGCGACGGGATGCAGGATCGGATGGTGCTCCACAAGCAGTACGAGGAGGAGGCGGTCCGCGGCTACCTCCGCGCCGCGACCCGCACGACCAGCATTGCTGACGAGCTGGCCAAGCTCGACGACCTGCACCGCCGCGGACTGCTCAACGACCAGGAGTTCGAGCGCGAGAGGGCTAGGATTCTCGCGTGAGTCAGCATGGTCAAGCGGTGGGGAGCATCCATGGACGGTCTCCAGATTCTCCCGCTGGCAATCACCATGATGATCGGACCACAGATCATGTCAGCGATCATCTTCGTTACCACGCCACGAGCCGGGCGGGTATCTCTGGGGTTCCTGGCCGGTGTGGCGGTCGCGACAGCGACCGGTGTGGCCGTCATGATGGGCCTTGCTGCACTGCTAGACAGCGCTGTCGACCTGGGCAGCCCGAGGAGTAACGGTTCAGCCGGCCAGATCATCCAGTACGTACTGGTGGGCCTGTTGGCAGCCGCCGCCGTGAAGAACTGGGTGCGGCGCGAAACGGTGGAGCCGCCGAAATGGCTGACAACGCTGATGGCGGCAGATCTGATGAAGGCGTTCCAAGTCGGACTGTTCGTCATTCTGCTGATGCCTTCGGACATCGTGATTATGATGACGGTTGGAATACATCTGCAGCAGAACAACGCGTCCTATGCGGCAGCACTCCCGTTCATCGGGATGACCGTTACGGTGGCGGCACTGCCGCTGCTTGCCCGGCTACTGTTCCATAGACGGACAGAAGTCGCCGCACCGCGCGTCCGAGACTGGATGAACACCCACAGCTGGCTCATCAACATCATCGTCTGCATCATTTTCATCGCCCTCATCATCGACTGAAGCGGCTGCCTGAGTCCCCGCCCCGGAGGGCGAGCGCCGCACACAGGGCATTCGGCGGATCCGGCGATGAACCCGGTGCTGTGGGGAGGACGCCATGCCCCGGAGCTGGCGTACGAGTAATAACAATCTTGCGTCGCGGCCGTCTGGCGGCGCTGGCGCTCACCGCAGCGGCGCGCTGCGGCGGCCAATCAGGACGCTCTGTGCGCGCGTCGGGACAGCCCGGGTGCGTGCAGGGCAGTCCTCGGTAGGAGACCTGGCGTCCAGACTACATGAGGCGGATCTGATTAACAGGGCGATGAATCTCGCCGCGATGATCCTGATGATTTTCTTTCCTTTTGTCATCACGCTGGCGGCGCTGTCGCCGCTGCGGCAGGGCGGTGCGGCGGACATAATCATCGCGCGCATGGGGTTGAGCCATGATGCGGCGATGGCCGTGGAACGACTCTTTACCCCGCGGAGCGGAACCGTCATCACTGGCTGGACAGTACTGGGAGTGCTCTGGCTGATAATTGGCGGACTGAGTCTGGCTGCGTCCGTCCAGTCCATTTATGTGCGGGTCTTCAGGCTGAAGCCATTCGGGCTACGCGGCCTACTGGCCCAGGTCGTCTGGCTCTGCGGACTGATCTTCTTTCTTGTCGCTACCACGAGTCTCGGGGCGCTGCTCACCGGCACCGTGGCTGGTCAGGTCTGCTACGGCCTGGTAGCCACCGTGATCCTGGCGCTCTTCTTGTGGGTCGGGGTCCGGGTGCTCACCATCGGCCGGATGAGCTGGCGGGACTCGTGGCCGACAGCCCTGTTCACGACGATCGGCCTGACTGGTCTGGGTGTCGTCAGCCGGCTGGCATTCTCGGCTTCCATCGTGGCGAACGAGCGTAGCTATGGTGGGATCGGGGTTGTGTTCACCATCCTGTCGTGGCTGATCGGTTTCGGTGTTGTCCTCATCGGAGGGGTAATCGTCGGCACGTGGTATCTCGACACCGAGCTGTCGGTCGCCGGCATCCTCAGAAAGTTTCATATCGGGAGGAGGATGGGCCGAGACCAAGCCCGGAAATCATGAGATGAGCCGGTGCGCGGATCGATGCCGAGGGCTACAAGGGCCAATGACGTGTGACCTGGTGTTGATCGTGTCTGGCGGACAACAGGAGGTGACGCCGTGTGAGCGGCTGATCTGGTCAACCGGCGTCCTGCCATCTTACTCTAGGTTCAGGGCGTCAACGTCGCCTCCATAGGGTCCAAGCCGGGCACCCGCATCGGCCGCAATCCGAGCCGGGCCGGTAGTGCTCGTGGTCATGACGCGCATGGCCGCAGCGGCAGTGCAGGACAAGCAGACCGCGGATCGACCTCACAGGGCCACCTCCGTCCGGATGGGAGTGATAAGTGAGTTAACTGCCTAAATGTCGTATGTGAGCCAATCTGCCTGGTATGTCTAGACGTTCGGGCGGAGATCGTCCAGGTCGTCCTTCCCGGCCGGCCCGGGGACGCCTGCCTGGCTCTCGTCCGCGACTCGGCGCCCTCTCCGCGTGACCACCCCGAGGCTCGGCCCGGTTACGACCGGGTGGCCCGAGGAACGTCTGTGACGGGGCGGTTTATCGTCTCCAGATCCTGAGCGCCGTAGCAAGCGACCCATCGGGAGACGATAGGGATCATGAGTATCTCGAGCGGGACCGGGGCATCGGGCACCTCGGCCGGGCGCCACGCCGACGGGCGGCGGGGGGGAAACGCGCCGCCCGAGGCGAACGAGCGCGCTGTCATCCGGCGCCGGTGGTGGCCACGCCCGGCGGTGCGGCCGAAACCCGGTCTGTCCGGCGCCCGCCGGGGCCTGTCCGCCCGGTCTGGTCCGGTCGGTCGGGGGCCCGCCGCCTCTCCCGCCTCTCCCGTCCCTCCCGCACCGCCTGCCCCCCAGGCACCGCGTGCCCTGTCGGCCTCGGCGGCGTCATCGGCCTCACCGGCGTCGTCGGCCCCGCCGCTGACGACACCACCCGGCGCCCGTTCCGGCAGGAAGAGCAGCAGGATGCCCGTGCTGCCCCCCTGGAAACGGCCGTGGGCGCCTCGGGCCGCTGCGCTGCTGGCCCTGGTTGTCGGCCTGGTCGACGTCGTCTCCGCGGTCACCCCGGAGTGGCGCTCCGGCCTGGAGGACCTGCGAGTGCTCCTGCCCCCTGCAGCCTCCCAACAGGCCGCCGCGTTTACCGTCGTCGTCGGCATGCTGCTCGTGCTGCTGACGCCGGGGCTGCGCCGCCGCAAGCGGCGGGCCTGGCGGGCCGTGGTGGTCCTGCTCGGCGTGAGCATCGTGCTCCACGTTGCCAAGGGTCTGGACTACGAGGAGGCGGCCGGATCGGCCGCGCTGCTTATCGCCCTGCTGCTGGTCCACGGGGAGTTCCGGGCCAAGGGCGACCCGTCGACGCGTTGGCGGGCGCTCGGCGTCGGCCTGCTGCTCACCGTCGTCTCGATCGGGATCGGGTTCCTGCTGCTCTATCTGCGCCAGGACCGGATCGTCGGCCCGCATTCGCTGTCCGCTCAGTTCGAACAGATCGTCGAGGGACTCGTCGGGATCCCCGGTCCGCTGCGGTTCACCTCCGACCGGTTCTCCGACCTCGCCGCCCGCGTGCTGCTGACGATGGGCCTGTTGACCATCGTGACCACCGGCTACCTCGCGCTGCGACCGCCCGAGCCCCGGCCCCGGCTGACCGACTCCGACGAGGAACGGATACGTGCCCTGCTGGCCCGGCATAGCAAGGCCGATTCGCTGGGATACTTCGCGCTGCGGTCGGACAAGTCGGTGATCTGGTCACCGACCGGCAAGGCCTGCGTGGCCTACCGGGTGGTCTCCGGCGTGATGCTGGCCAGCGGAGACCCGCTCGGTGACCGGGAGGCTTGGCCGGGGGCCATCAGGGAGTTCCTGCGCGAGGCGGCCGACCATGCGTGGATGCCGGCGGTCCTCGGCTGCTCGGAGGCGGGTGGCTTCGCCTGGACCCGCGCCGGTCTGTGCGCGCTGGAATTTGGTGACGAGGCCATCGTCGACACGGCGTCGTTCACGCTGGAGGGCCGGGCGATGCGTAACGTTCGCCAGGCGGTCGCCCGGGTGGAACGCGCCGGCTACACTGCGGTCGCGCGGCGGGTCGGCGATCTCGCGCCGGCCGACCTCGCCCAGCTGAAGGCACAGGCCGCGGCCTGGCGGGGTACCCAGACGGAACGGGGCTTCTCGATGGCGCTCGGCCGCCTCGGCGGCGGCGCGGACGGCGACTGCGTGGCCGTGATGGCCTTCTCCCATGATGCGGGCCCCCGCGACGCGGACGACCCGCTGAACGGTGCTCCGGGTCACCCGGCGAACGACACGACGAGCGGAACCGGGGACGACGCGTCGCATGCCGGCGCGGCCGGCACCGAGCCCCGGCTGCGCGCCCTGCTGCACTTCGTGCCGTGGGGACCCAACGGCCTGTCGCTGGACGCGATGACGCGGGACCGGACCGCCGACAACGGGCTGAACGAGTTCCTCATCGTCAGCGCCCTGCGCCAGGCCCGCGAGCTGGGCGTCGAACGGCTGTCGCTGAACTTCGCGTTCTTCCGGTCCGCGCTCGAACGCGGCGAGCGCCTGGGCGCCGGGCCGGTCATCCGCTGTTGGCGTTCCCTGTTAATATTCTTGTCCCGCTGGTTCCAAATCGATAGCTTGTACCGGTTCAACGCCAAATTCCAACCCACCTGGCAGCCCCGTTACATCTGCTACTCCGCCAGTTCCGAGCTACCACGGATCGCCCTGGCGATGCTCGAAGCCGAGGCCTTCCTGGTCTGGCCCCGCTGGCGCGACCATCTGTCCGGGTTATCCCGGCTGTCCCGGCTGTCCCGGTCCGGGACGGCCAGCATCCATCACCGTGTCCGAAGAAAGGACACCTCGACCGGCACTGGGCCAGGCTGACCGGATCTTCGCCGGAATGTCTTTCGGCGTGTTCTGCGCGCTGAACCTCGGGCTACGCCACCGTGACTTCGGCGTGTGGCGTCCGGTGCTTCGAGAGAGTCTGCGGTGGGCGGTGCCGTCCGACGTCCGCAAAGGTGGCGTGCCCATTGTCTTGCGCTGATCCCCGCTGCTGGTCCCAGAGTGGATTTCCGGGGTCAAATCGGTGCGATCCAGGCGATGTTCCTCGGTTCTTGATCTGCATTTTTAGTGTGTGCCGCTGATCCGAAACGCCGACGGTAGCGGGCATGATGGTGGCGGCGTCCTGGATGTCCGGTGCCACCACGGTCTGCTCGTCCAGTGCTCCATCGCAGAGCCTTCCTGTCTCATCGAACCGCCGAAAAGGGTCTCATCATGTCATTAAAGGGAAGATCCTCCTTCTGACTCTGGTTTAGGCAGCAACATTCTCAATCGCGGCTGGTTGCAACCGTGACCAGTTGTTCCTTTGACGGAAGAGGAGCCAAGCGTGGCAAGTGTGATCGACGGCATCTACCGGATCAGCATCGCCGGGCAGCAGACCCTCACCGACGTGGGCGGGGGCAACCTCGTCCTTCTGCCCGACGGCGACGGCGACGGGCAGGTGTGGCAGGTGCAGCGCGCCGACGACGACACCTACACGATCCACAAGCCGTCCGGCGGGGCTTTTGTGGGCTTCGATGGTGACCCGGACGCGTTCGAGCGGGTACGTGTGCTCCCGGAGCCGCGTGAATGGAAGATCGCTGATGGCCCTCAGTCGGGTACCTTCACCATCGGTGTCCCGGACAATGAACTGACCCTGGGGCTTCACCCGGCGCTCATCTACCCGCCGCTGGTTGCCCTGTCACCCATCTTCAGCGAGGACAGGGGCTGGATTTTCGAGGGCGTCGAGTAGTCGAGTAACCCGTTCACCCGGGTCCCGGACCGGCCGGTGAACGAGGCCCTGCGCCGATGGCACGGGAGCCGGGCGCCGTGCCGCGGATGGCAGCAGTTCGACCATCCGCGGCACGGCACGGCACGGCACATCGGCATATCGGCACATCGCGGCCGAGAGCAAACCGAGCGAACCGGATAGAAAGGATTGATCGGACAAGACCGCTGGTCGGTCACCTCGGCCGCATCCTCTCGGTGGCGGCGCCGAATGCGGGTCCGATCCGCGATACTTCTGTGGGATGACCGATTCTGTCCGGCCTGCCCGGCGGGGAATACAGGCGATCCTCGGCGACCGTCTCTGGCAGGCGTTGTTGTCATGCGGTTCCCGGTGCCATTTCCGGTCGCGGCAGATGCTGCTGCGTCAGGGCGATCCAGATGATTTCCTGTTTCTGCTGACCACCGGCCGGGTGAAGGTGGTGCGCATGGACGCGGAGGGCTCGGCCCTCCTGCTGGCGCTGCGCTCGCCCGGGGACATGATCGGTGAGATGGCGCGAATCGGAACCGGACGCACCGCCACGGTGCAGGCGATCGATCGATGCGAGGCGCATCGGGTCTCCGCCGCCATGCTCGACTCCTTCCTGCGGCGGCACGGCGTTCAGGGAGCGCTCGCTGACTACGTGGTGAGCAAGCTGTCCGAAACGGTTCCCTACCAGCATCAGCTCGTGCATTTCTCGCCGCGGCAGCGGGTCGTCCGCCTGCTGTTGGAACTGGTCGCCCTCGCCGGACCGGAGCTGCCCGATCCGATGCGGGTGCCGTTCTCGCTCGATGCCGTCGCGGAGTCCCTGGGACTCGCCCGGAGCACGGTGGCCGCACACGTGGCGGCATTGCGAGAGGAACAGGTTCTGCGGCCGGGGCCACGGCTCGCGGTGGCGGACATCTCCCGGTTGCGGGCCGAGGTGGGCATCACGACCGGCTGAGCATGCCGGTCTGGCCCGTGGACTCCAGGTCGTCCGCTGGCTCTCCGTTGACGGGAGCCGGTGGGCCGACGAGATGTGGTCCGTGCCACTGTTGAACCGTCCGTCGATGGACGTTTTTGTCGCTCTTCCGCCGCGACGCTGAAGAACACGGGCACGGCATCCGTGCTCTCCCGCGAACGCGAAGGATTCAGCGATGGCCTCTACAGGCTTCCGCATTCCGCACCTCCCCTTCCGGTGGGTGTATAGGGGTTGGAATCCCGCCTTCAGGCAGGGGAGAACGTCAAATGTGCCATCCCCTCTTCATCCCAGAAAGACTATGTTCCGTAGTCAGCTGATCGTCGAAGCCGGCCGATGATCCGTTTGCGGACCTCGTCGAGCACACTAGTCTCTGTTGCTGATGGTAGCGATTCACTCTCTCTCGGTTCTGGAGGAAGTATGGACAAGTCCGTGAGGCGGAAAGCCGCGGTTGTCGCGGTGTCTACGGCGGCGGCAGTGTTCGTCACCGTGGGGCCGGCGGCTACGAGCGCGCTGGCGTCGAGCTATCTCGGTGGCCCGGTGGATGAAAAGATCGTCAAGGATCGCTGGGACCGTTGGGACGGTAAGGACCGTTGGGACCATCGGGACGGTAAGGACCGTTGGGACGGTAAGGACCGTTGGGACGGTAAGGACCGTTGGGACGGTAAGGACCGTTGGGACGGTAAGGACCGTTGGGACGGTAAGGACCGGCACCACAAGGACGACTGGGATTGGGACTGGGACTGGGACTGAGTTGACGAGAGGACCCGGACGGAACGCCACTGAAATACAGCGAACCGCTAGGAGAGACGTGTAGCGGGGTTGGCCAGGGCGTCCGGAACGGATTCCAATCGGCAATGCTCTCCCGGGTTCTCCGGCCACCGCGGCGCCGGACATCGTAGCTCTGCGATGTCCGGTGCTCGCGTCCCGTGGCCGCCGCGCGCGGGTGGCGGGAAGGCGGCGCTCCGGCTTCACCATTCTCCTCGGTCGCCCCCTCCTTACCGGTTTTGTGGCGTGGAGGCCCCGCCGTTTACGGCGGGGAGAAAACGCCGTCCTATCGGGGCATCAGTTGTCCTTCCTTTCGTAGAATTGAGGGTCGAACGGGTGTTCCGTGGATCTGGCAGGTCCTGAGATCGCAGCCACACTCCTGGCGGTTGCCGCGGCAATCGCAGTCTGCTGCGGACTGCTCCCGTCGACCGCGGGACGCGGCAACCGTCGGCGGCGCGTTGACGACCTGGACCGCTGTGCCTGCAATATTGCAGGCGCAGCGGCTACAGTAAGGTCATGGCCGTGATCGACTGTTCGGCGTTGGTGCGAACGCTGACAGACCACAGCGCGGGCGGGGTCGCCGTGCGCCGTCGACTCGCGGTGTCGAATCGTTCGCGGCACCCGGCCTGCTCGACTACGAGATGATTTCGGCCTTGTTCGGAATGCGCCGGGGAGGCAAGCTGACCGAGCGGGAGACAGCGAAGGCCATCGCCTCGAACCCTGGCCTCAGTCCCACCACGCCAGACCTCGTCGAAGCAGCCACCCACCCCGAAACAATCAGAGCCGTCGTCGTCCTCCTCACCGCCCGCGGCCACCCCCGAAGAGCCGACTTGACTGGCAAGATCATGGTCCGGTGGTCGGGGGCCGACTTCAACGGCAAAAGGACGCCCACGGATTTTGCCATCGAAGTTGATCTGCCCAGGTCACGGCTGTCGACGGGCCGAGATGCCTGTCACCGGACACCTGAGCAGGGGAGATGTCCAGTGACCGCGCCGCCCGTGACATCATCTACCGAATCGAACGGGTGTTCTGTAGTCCTGGCGGTTCCGGACACCTCGACCCGTCTCGCGACCGTGATCGTCGGGGCGGGCCCGCATGCCTCAGCCGTTCCGCTCGGCGCCGGAGGACAGCAGGTATCGGGCACGGGTCGCGAACAGCGTGTCGTTCGTTCCACTCGCCAGAACCGCCAGTCGCCCGGGTTGGGCGCTCCGGTGGAGCAGCCTTGGCTGCGGCGCTCGCCGAGCGGTAGACCTCGCCGGAAGCCGTGCGGATCCGGCCGTCGGCCGTCAGGGTCGCTGGGAACAGCCGACCGCTGCGGCGCCCGACGAGCCGCTCGCCAGCGCGCAGGAGGCCAGCGTCGATCAAGTCTGCCAGGGTCGCGTTGTAGCGCTGCCGCCGCGGGCGTGCTTCGTCGTAACCGCCGGCAACATCTCAAGGCACACTGAGAGCACGGGCGATCCGTCGCTGTTCGCTCTCGTAGGCCACTGCCATCCGGTCGGCCTGGCTTTTCGGGATGCCGAGCCCGGCTGCGGCCTGCCGCCAGCCCGCCGTGGCGGTCTCCACCTCCCTGACGAGGTCGCGGGCCCTCGGCGGCGACAAGCGGAAGTAGTTGCCCACCGACAGCGCGAGGTCGATGCTTGCGTCGGTGTTGTCGAGATCGACGGCCGTGCTCAGCCGGGCCGGGTTGTCCGGATTGGGGTTGAGGTCGTAGGCAGGAGAGAGCGCCCAGCCGTCTCGCTCGCGCAGGAACGCGTGATTGCGCAGGTGGTCGTCAGTGTTTCCGGTCAGGATGGAGAACAGGATCCGCCGGTAGAGCTCACGCAGGTCGGCGTCAGCTCTCGGCGAGTAGCGTTCGATCACCTCGGCGATCTCGAGGTAGCTGCGGAGGTCCTCGTCGGAGGCCTCGAGCATGGTCAGGGCGCTTGCGAACCCCAGACGCCGCGCGCCGATGCGGTCGAAGCGGCTCAGGAGTAGTACATGCCGGCCGGCAACGGTCAGCAGTTCCGACTCCGCCACGGTAAGCCCCGCTCTGCGAGCGAGTCTCAGTTGTACCTCCTCCCAACCGGCCACGTCCCATTCGTCACTGTCCGAACGCGGGAACTTGGCGATCGAGAGCCGCCCGGACACGTCCCGCACCGCCGCCTTGGGGCGCGCGCCGCCGAGCGAGCTACCTGCGTCGATGAGGTCCGCGAGGTCGCGGTCGAAGTCGCCCTCCGCGCGGACGCGGTCGGCTGCTCGCATGAGCCGGGCCAGGTCGATCAGCCGTGGGACCGCGTGCCGGTGCGTCGAATAGTAGGTGGCGGTCGCCGGCTGGCGGAACCTGACACCTCCCTGGCGGGTGTCGTCGCGGACGCCGAGAAGGAAGTCGGCCTTACCGAGAGTGCGAGGTGTGGTCTCGGCGGCGCGGGCGCGCTCGCGCTCCTCACGCCTCATGAGGTTCTCGCCCCATCGGTCGGGGGCGCTGTCGGCGAACGCGTTGAAGATGGCCGACCCCGGCGGCGTGTGGAAGACGCCGGCGGCTCTGGCCAGCGCCGGGTCGAGGTCGTATCCGGCCGGGTTGGTCAGGTAGGCGTCGGCATATCGGAACGTGGCGCTCTGTCCGCCGCGGTCGTGAAGCCACAACGTCCCGGCGGCGGTCTCCTGCCCGTCGATCTCGACGGTGACCTCGACAGGATCCCGTCCGGCCATCAGCGCCGTACTCGCTTGGGGAGGATCTCGTCCATGCGCAGCCGGCCGATGTCGGTCTCGTACGGGTCGGTGGCCCTGACGACGGCATCCATGATCCCGATGGTGCGTAGCACCCTGAACAGGTTCTCGGTGCTCGCGGTGCCCTTACCCTGCTCGATGGCGCGCAGCGTGTCCCGGGAGATCCCGGCTCGCTGGGCGACCTGGGCCGCGGTCAGCCGGTTCAGCTTCCGCCAGGTCGACACATGCTCGCCGAGCAGACGCAGCGACCGCGCCACCGACAACGGCGTGGCATGCGAGGCCCTGTCACCGACCATAGCCAGCATCATACGAGCCTACGGCGGTTAAGTTCGCCGTTAAGTGCGGCTGCCTCCAGGCGGTGGCTGACCAGGTGGGGCAGGCCGGGGCGAAGACGGTCATGACGGGTAGATCGCGTGCCCACCCGGGCCGTCTGAGATTGTCCTGCCGGCCCACGTTCCTGCCGGCTCACGCGAGACGCCGAGCCGGCGGGGCCACGACGATCTTGGATGGCGTGGAGACGCCGCGGTCTCCTTCATTGCGATCCGGGTCATCGGCGAACAGGTTGCCCCGCACGTCCCCGGTGCCGACCCCGCCGCTGACGGCGGCGACGACACCTGTCGTCCTGGAAGACAAAGCACCCGGCAGGGTGGAAAAATACCCACCGGGTCGCCGGAGCCGCGGACTACACCAACCGTTTGCAGCTCACCGGACAGTGCGGTCACCACCGCGATCTGGGGGCCGCTGTTCTGCGCGTTCGCACCCCTGACCATCCTGGCCATCCCGATCGGCCTGGCCGTCGCCGTCACCGCCGTCGTCGTGATCGTCCCGGCCCGGGCCCAGGTCTTCGGGGACCTGATCGAAGCCGCCTACGACCAGCACCGCACCGTCCTCTACACCCAGCTCCGCTGGCCCCTGCCCGCCAACCCCCAGCAGGAACGGGAACACGGCCAGCGGCTGACCGCCTACCTGTGGCGCGGCTCCGACACCCCCGACCCCACCTTCACCCCACCCACCTAGCCGCTGCTACTTTCCGCTATCACTTTCCGCAACCATCCCGGTCCGCGGCCGGGCTCCACCACGCCCGGTCCGGTGGGCCGTCCGCCTACTTCCGGCCGACACCGCCGTAGATATTGACCTGGGCGTCTGTCAGAGCCCGTGTATCTGGGTTGTCCGGCCGCCAGCGGTGGGCCAGCTGAACGCCGGGGTCGACCAGCTCCAAGCCGTCGAAGAAACGTTCGACTTCGGATCGGCTGCGGAGCTGGAACGGAATCCCCTTCTGCCGGAAGGTGTTCATCCCCCGATCCGCGTCCGGATCATAATCTCCGGTGCCGTGGGTGAGGACAAGGTAGCTACCCGACGGCAACGCGTCGAGGAGCCGGCGCACGATCCCGTAGGGGTTATCCGCGTCGGGGATGAAATGGAAGATCGCGATGACGGACAGGGCGACCGGCCGAGTGAGGTCGAGGGTGCTGTGTAGCTGCGGGGCGGCGAGGATCCTGTCGATGTCCCGCAGGTCGGCGTCGAGGTAGGCGGTGCGCCCCTGCGGGGTGCTGGCCAGCAGCGCTCGGTCGTGGGTGAGCACGATCGGTACCACCCCCAGGACACACATGCCTCGATCTGCGCGTCCGCCAAACCCACCCCGACTGTTGTACGTTTGTTGTACGGTGGCCTCATGAGTGTCGGGTTCCGTCCCACCGAAGAGGACCTCCGGATCGTCGAGGCCAACCGCCGTCAGGACGAGAAGACCAGCGACGTCATCCGGCGTGCCCTGCGGCTGCTGGACCGGGAGGCGTGGGAGACGCGCGCCCGCGAGGACATGCACCGGCTGCGGAACGAGGACCTGTCCGCCGAGCCCGACGCGTGGGGGTATGACACCAACGGCAACATCGTGATCACAGGTACGAACCTCGCGGTACCAGCCAGGTCCCAGGACCAGCCCTGATCCGCGGGGCGGTATACCCGGTCGACCTCGGCGACGCCAAGCGCGGGCATGAACAGCGGGGGCGTCGGCTCGGCCTCGTCCTGAGCATGGAACAGAACACGTGGTCCACGGTCACGATCGCTCCCACGTCGACCAGCGCGCAGGCATCCACCTTCAGACCAGAGGTGATCATTGCGGGACGGTCGACCAGGATCCTGATCGACCAGATCTGGACCATCGACAGCGCCTATGTCGCGGGTGAACTCGTGGACTACCTCTCCCGCGATGACATGGCCCAGGTCGAGCACACCCTCTCGCGCTACCTCGGCCTGCTTCGCTAACGCGTCGCCCGGTGCTCCCCGTAGATCAACCTCTCCTCACGACTGGACACCCACCGGGCATCTTGTGGACGTCCCCCCAGCAGCCTCCGCCTGGCGGGCCAGACTCTGTGGGACATCTGTGAGAACGGCTGCCCCATTGACCCGGTCTCGAAAAGGAGGCGAAGATCGGTGGCAGGCGTCAGGCACGTGCTGTTCGACGCGGACGGAGTCCTTCAGGAGATCCCTGGAGGTTGGTACGCGGCGATGGAGCCGTACCTGGGCGAGCGTTCGCGGGAGTTCTTCCACCGGACCTGGAAGAACAAGCTCCCGATGCTCGCGGGGCGCGGTGACTACATGCGGGTGCTCGCGGCGACCCTGGCCGAGTTCGCCGTATCGACGCCGGTCGAAGACGTGTACCGAGACGTGTGGCACCGGATCGACGTCATGGACGAATCTCTCGCGCTGGTCCGGGCCCTGCGGTTGCGCGGTTACGGTGTCCATCTCGGCACGAACCAGGAGCGGCACCGCGCCGCCTACATGCGCTCGGCGCTTGGCTACGACCGCTTGTTCGACGTCAGCTGCTACTCCTGCGACCTCGGCATCGCCAAGCCCGCCCCCGCCTTCTTCACCGAGGCCGCCCGCCGCATCGGCGTGGACCCGGCCAGCATCCTGTTCATCGACGACAACGAGAAGAACATCGCAGGCGCCCGTATCGCTGGTCTCGCCGCGGAGCAGTGGACCATCACCCAGGGCCGCCACACCCTGCTCCCCTTGCTCGCCCGACATGACGTCATCCCAGACCACACGGGTTGATTCACTCGCAGCAGGATTCCACCAGACGTCGGGCCGCTGGAACCATGTCGCCGCACAGTCCCATCGGCCGAGCCGCGCGGCATGTGCACCCCAGGGATGGACCCGGGATGCGACCCGATCACCCAAAAGATGCCGGTCAGAACCTTGATGGAGGTACAGGCACGACG
>NZ_CDWTNB010000108.1:0-13763 GCF_977947065.1 Frankia sp. CgJB1 | reverse complement strand
CGTTGACGGCCCGGAAGGGCGAGACCGAATATTGACCGGTGAGCGACTCCGGGAACGGCGGTACGGGAAGATTTCCCGCGGCCGGCGCGCGTTGTCGCCGATGTTGACGCCCTGCGTCACGTGCCGCTGTCTATCGTGACAGAATCCGTAGTCGATCGCGATAGCGCCGATCGCGACAGCGCAGGCGTTCCCGGCACGCCCCGAGAACGCCTCCCACCGGTCCGTCACCCGGAATTCCGGCCGCCATCCCCGCCGTCTCCATATCTTTTCCCAACCCATGGAGGAAAACAGGATGATAACCACGACCCCTGTTCTGGGACTTGACGTCCGCCCGCTTTCCGGCTACATCGGGGCCGAGATTCACGGAGCGGACCTGCGCGAGGACCTGGACGACGCGACCATCGCCGAAATCCGCTCCACGCTGCACCAGTGGAAGGTCGTCTTCTTCCGCGGCCAGAACATCGACCACGCCCAGCAGGTCGCCTTCGGCCGGCGCTTCGGCAAGCTGACCCCGGCCCACCCGCACGAGGACGCGCCTCCGGCGGGCTTCCCGGAGATCCTGCCGATCGACAGCCGACGGTACGCCAGGTTCTTCGGAACGAAGAAGAAGGTCACCTACGACAATGGCTGGCACACCGACGTCACCGCGCTGGTGAACCCGCCCGCCGGGTCGATCCTGCGGGCCGACATCGTCCCGCCATACGGCGGTGACACCGCGTGGACCAACCTGGTCGCCGCCTACCAGGAGCTGCCCGAGCAGCTTCGGGACCTGGCCGATGGCCTGCGCGCCCGGCACAGCTTCGGAACCTTCCCCAGCGAGAGCGAGTACGGGCGGAAGGTCGCCGCAAACCCGCTGGTCGCGATCCACCCGGTGGTGCGCGTCCACCCGGAGACCGGCGAGCGGGCGCTGTTCGTCAGCCCGAGCTTCACCTCCAAGGACAGCGAGATCATTGGTTTCTCGCCGAAGCAGAGACACCGGATCCTCGACCTGTTCTACGAGCAGATCTCCCGGCCCGAGTTCACGGTGCGGTTCAAGTGGAACCCCGGTAACATCGCCTTCTGGGACAACCGCGCGACCTCCCACCTCGGCCCGTCGGACCTGGGTCACCTCGACTTCGACCGGGTGCTGTACCGGGTGACCATCGAGGGCGATGTTCCGGTCGGCGTCGACGGCAAGGAATCCGAACTGGTCGCCGGGGAACCGTTCCTCGGCTCCTGATCCGCTGTCCGCCGGTCTCCGCGGGCACCGCGGGCACCGCGGGCACCGGAGCCGGCGATCCGCTGACAGCCGCGAGGGCCAAGTCCCGCGCGGCTGTCAGCACACCGCCAGACAATCCACCTCGAACGACAAGCCGCCCCGACCAACGATCCACCCCGAACGGCCACCGTTTGTCCGCCGGATCACGACCGAACGACCCGATAGGGAGATTTCCGATGCAGCATCGACGACCGCGCAGGCGGCGTCTTTCCCTCCTGTCCGCCGGACTCGCCGCGGCCGTCACGGTGACCCTGGCCGCCTGCGGGAGCGAGGACGGCAGCGGCAGCGCGGGTTCGGCCGCCACGGGTGGCCAGGTGACGCTGCGGATCGGCGACCAGGGCAAGTATCTGGAACTGCCGCTCACGCTCTCCGGCGAGGCGCGGGGCACTTCCTACGGGTTGAGCTGGAACACCTTCGCCGACGGTCCGCACATGAACGCCGCGTTCAGCGCGGGCAAGCTCGACGTGGGCTTCATGGGCGACACACCGGTGCTGTTCGCGAACGGGGCGCACGCCGGCGTGACGGCGGTCGCCGTCGCGGAGAACCCGGTGAACACCCAGACGATCATCGTCAAGGCCGGCTCCGGGATCCACAAGCCAGCCGACCTCAAGGGCAGGCGCATCGCCCTCACCCTCGGTACCTCTCTGCACGGTTACCTGCTCAACCAGCTCTCGTCCGCCGGTCTGAAGCAGAGCGACATCACCCCGGTGAACGTGCCCATCACGAGCCTCGGAGCGACCCTCGCCTCCGGTCAGGTCGACGCCATCGTGTACGCCAAGCAGTACGTCGCCGCGGTCGGCCAGCAGGCCCCCGGTTCCTACGAGATCGAGACCAGGCCGCTCCCGGTCTTCTCGGTCGTGCTGGCGTCGAAGAACGCCCTCAAGGATCCGGCGAAGCGCACGGCGGTGCAGGACTTCCTGATCCGCCTGTCCCGGGCGTCCGCCTGGCCGAAGGCCCATGAGGACGAGTGGATCCAGAAGTACTACGTGGGCCAGCTCAAGCAGAACCCGCAGGCGGCGAGGAAGTACTTCGACTCGCTACCGCAGGCACTCTACAAGCCGGTCTCCGCAAGCTTCATCGAGAGCCAGCGCGTGCAGGCCCGGCTGCTGATCGACGTCGACCAGCAGCCGAAGACCCTGAACGTCGACGACGAGATCGACAAGGGTTTCAATGCCGAACTGACCGCCGCGTTCACCAAGGCCTCGCTGGCCACCTGAACCTCAGAACACCAGGACATTCCATCCGAGGGGAGGATCAACGTGACCGAACTCATCTCACCCGGCAGCGTCATCGCCGGCGGCCGGACCGAGGCCGGGCCGCGCGGCACCGGCGGGCGCCGGTGGATTCCGCCGGAGGTCCGCCGGTTCACCGGTCCCGCGCTGTTGTTCGCCGCCTGGTGGACGGTCACGGGACTCGGCCTCGTCAGCGACCGGTCGTTGGCCTCCCCGGCCGCGGTGTTCGGCGCGGGACGGGAGCTTTGGAACAGCGGCGAGCTGCTGGACAGCCTCGGCATCTCGCTCTACCGGGGCGGGGTCGGCCTGATCCTCGGAGTCACCATCGGGCTGACTCTCGCGGTGATCGCCGGTTTCTTCCGCGCCGGCCAGGACGTCGTCGACTCCGCGATGAACTTCCTACGGACGATCCCCGTCATCGCGTTGCTGCCGCTCATCATCGTGTGGATCGGCATCGGCGAGGAAGCAAAAATCTTCCTGATCACCGTGGGGGTCTCCTTCCCCATCTACATGAACACCTACTCCGCCATCCGCGGGGTCGACATCAAACTGGTGGAGGCCGGCCAGACCTTCGGCCTCGGCCGGTTCGGGCTCATCCGGCGGGTCATCGTTCCCGGCGCGCTCCCGGGCTTCCTCGTCGGTCTGCGCTGGGCCCTGGGAGTCGCCTGGCTGCTGCTGGTCTTCGCCGAGCAGGTCAACACCGACAAGGGCATCGGCTACCTGCTCAACAGCGCGCAGTCCTGGAACCGGACCGACATCATGGTCCTCTGCCTGGTCATCTACGGAATCCTGGGACTCGTCAGCGACGGAATGGTCCGTATCCTGGAAAGGACGCTGCTGTCATGGCGCCGCGGCTTCGACGGAACCTGAGCACCGACACCGACACCACGGCGGCGGCCACGGCCGTCGCCACCCTGGAGCGCCCGGCCACCGACGACGCTCAGTACACCACCAGCGCTCAGCGCACCGCCGAAACCGGCGAAACCCGCGGTGCCGACGGCGCCGCCATCCGGATCCGCGGCCTGCGTCGCACCTTCGGGGATCACACGGTCCTCGACGGCCTCGATCTCACGGTCGCCTCCGGGGAGTTCGTCGCCCTGCTGGGCCGCAACGGGTCAGGGAAGAGCACGCTGATCCGCATCCTCGGCGGCTTCGACGGCGACATCTCCGACGAGGTTCTGGCCACCCGGCAGCGTTCGGTCGTCTTCCAGGAGGCCCGGCTGCTTCCCTGGACGCGGACCCTGGCCAACGTGACGATCGGTCTGTCCGGCCGTGACGTCGCCGAACGCGGACGGGCGGCGCTCGCGGAGGTCGGGCTGGCCGGGCGGGAACGGTCCTGGCCGGTGACCCTGTCCGGCGGTGAGGCACAGCGGGTCGCGCTCGCCCGGGCGCTGGTCCGGGAGCCGGACCTCGTCATGCTCGACGAACCGTTCGGGGCCCTCGACGCCCTGACCCGGATCAGGATGCACGCCCTGCTCCAGCAGCTGTGCCGTCGTCACCGGCCGGCGGTGCTGTTCGTCACGCACGACGTCGACGAGGCGATCCTGCTCGCGGACCGGGTGCTCGTCCTCACCGAGGGACGGCTCTCCCTCGACGTTCCGGTCGATGTGGCGCCCCCTCGGCGACGGGCCGACCCCGCCTTCGACCGGCTGCGTTCCACGCTGCTGGCCGAGTTCGGTGTCGACGAACTCGCCGAAGGCGATCACTGACCCGCCGCCGTCGAGCGGGCGATCTCGGGTCCGGTGGTCTGCGCCAGCAACGGCATGGTCGACGCGATGACGGCGAGGGAGGCGACGAGTCCGGTGATGACGAGCAGGTAGTACCCAGCTCCGGGTGGATGGAGGGCCTCGTCGAGCTGCGCGCGCAGGAAGAGCTGGGCCGCGAGCAACCCGGATCCGGCGGAGACGGCGGCCGTGAGCATGAGCGGGGCGACCGTTTCCAGGATGACAACATGCCTCAGCACCGCGAGTGGCGCGCCGGCAAGGCGCAGGAGGCTGAACGGGCGTTTGCGGTCGGCCAGGCCGCTGGCGACGCTGACCGCCAAGCCACAACCGGCGATGGGCAGGCTGGTGAGAATCACGACGTCCGCCAGCCGCCGGTAACTGTCAAGATGCCACGAGCTCTGGGCGTCGGCCTCCGCGAAGGTCACGGGCGGAAACGTTCTCGGGTAGGCGATTCCGAGGATGGTACGGACCCGTTCGACCGCGGCCGTCGACCCGTCCGTGACGACGACGATCTCCTCGAGGGGAAGCCGCTCCAACTCGGTGACGGACGTCCCGGCCGCCGGCCACGTGGTGTCGGCCATTGGCGAAGCCACGTCGACCACCGAGCCGCCCACGCGGAGCCGGATGGTCACGGCCTCGGCGCCGGCCGGGCAGCGACCGAGCGTCGGGACGCGGGCAAGCTGGGCACAGGAGACTAGTTTGGGCGGCAGGTATTCACGCGGATCGGAACCGGGAGCGGCGTGGATCAGCGCGATCCCCATGACGCCTGAGGCCGAGGCCAGCGCTCGAGTCGTGGCGGAGGGGATCGAGCTGGTCGTGTTCATCGCGGCCGGGCCGTCCCTCAGCGTGGCGACAACGGTCGCGTCGCCCGCGGCCTGCCCACCGGTAGTGCCGCCGTTGTACGCGACGATGGTGGTGATCCCGGTCGCGCACGTGCTGACGAACAGGGCGAGCACCAGCCCGCCGATCGCGCGAAAGCCCGCCTGAGGGTTGTCGGCCAGACGACGCGCGGCGATGAGGGTGGCCGCCCGCCTGGCGCGTCGGGCCATCAGCCGGGCGCTGGCCATCGTCAACCAGGGTCCGGCGATGATCAGCCCGGCCATGGTCACCAGGATCCCGGCCAGGAAGACGACGGCCTGGGTGTGGGTGCTGGTCTTGGTGTCCGCGCCGATGTCGTTGACGTAGGCAAAGTAGCCGAGTTCGGCGAACCCGGCCAGTAGCGGGATCACGCGCCACGCGCGGGGCGGGCGGGGGGTCGCGCGTCGGGTCACTCTCAGCGGAGAGATGTTCACCCGACGCAACGCGACACGGGCCGCGACAGCGGCCGCGATCGGGATGCCGAGCGCGACGAGAAGCACGTCGGGCAGGCGCAGTGACAGGTCGGCGGTGAAGAACGCCTCGCCGGTGAACGGAATCCGCGCCAGCGCCGGGCGCAGTGCGTAGAACAGGCCGAAGCCGGCGGCCACTCCCGCGGCGGCGGCGACACTCGACTCGACGCCGGAGATCACCGAAATCTGGCGGGGCGTCGCGCCGATCAGGCGCATCGCGGCGAAGCGCTGCTCCCGGCGCGCGGCGGACAGCCGGGTCGCGGCGCCAATGAAGATCAGCACCGGAAACAGCAACGCGGCGATCACGACCGCCAGGATCAGCGTGATGCCGTTGGAGTTGATGCCGCCACCGAGCGCGCAGGCGCCGACGCAATCGCTGGGCGTCGTCGTGCTGATCCGGTTGACCAGGTCGACGCCGTCCTGGTGGGAGAGGTCCTCGACGCGGTGGCCGATGACGATGATCAGCGAGTTCGGCGCCGGCAGGGCCGCCGAGCCGATCGTGCCGACGAGGGTGCCGGGGTAGCGGTCGCCGAGCTGTGCCGCGGGGGTGTCGCGCAGCAGTTTCGCAAGAGCGGGTGAGGCGTAGAACTCCCCCGGGCCGGGGAGCTCCCCGATGCCGGGCGGGACCGGGGAGTGAGGGCCGGTGGCGGCGACGTCGACCCACCCGATCTGTCGACCCCGGTAGTAGTCGGCGCGCAACCGCCACCACAGCGGGTCGGCCCCGACCGCGCCGTTTGCGGCCGGTGCGGCCGATCCGGGGTAGGCGGTCTCGAGCCAGGCGTAACGGGAGTTCTGGGTGCTGACGGCGTTGAGGCCGGCCAGCGTGGTCAGCAGCAGGCCCACGCCGATCGCCACCGCGATCGCGATGAGGGCCAGCCGGGCGACGGCATCCCGTCCGCCGGCCAGGGTGAGCCGAAGGCCGAGTCGGATCACGAGACGACCAGCTCGCCGGAGGTCACCCTGCCGTCGCGGACGATGATCTCGCGGTCGGCATAGGCGGCCACCCGGGGATCGTGGGTGACCAGGACGACGGTCGTGCCCTGATCGCGGGCCGCGGCCACCAGTAGTTCCATCACCCGCTCGCCGGTGAACGAGTCCAGCGACCCGGTCGGCTCGTCCGCGAACAGCACCTCCGGGTCGGCGACTAGGCCGCGGGCCAACGCGACGCGCTGGGCCTGCCCGCCGGACGATTCCCCGGAGCGACGGCGCCCGAGCCCGTCCAGGTCAAGTCGCTCCAGCCAGCCGCGGGCCTGGCCCATGGCGTCGGCGCGGCGCGCGCCGGCCAGCAGCAGCGGCAGCGCGACGTTCTCCTCGGCGGTGAGTTCCGGGACGAGCTGCCCGAACTGGAAGACAAAACCGAACCGGTCGCGCCGCAGCGCGGCGCGCTCGTTCTCGCGCAGGGTGTCGATCCGCCGGCCGGCGAAGTGGATCTCCCCGGCGTCCGGGGTGAGGATTCCGGCCAGGCAGTGCAGCAAGATCGACTTACCGGAGCCACTCGGCCCCATCACAGCCAGGATCTCCCCGGTGGCGACCGACATGCTCGCCGCGCGCAACGCGGGCGTCTGACCGAACGCCAGCCGGATCTCACGCGCCGCCAGCAGGCGCCCGGATCGGCCCGCCGCGGCGGAGGCCGGGGGCGCGCTCACGGCCTGACCACCCGTGCCAGCGCGTCCAGCCGGGCCGAGGTCAGCTCGATCCAACGAAGATCGGCCTCCAGGTGGAACAGGCCATGATCGGCGAGCAGCGCGTCGACCAGGCTCCCGGTGCGCTTGAGCTCGGTCAGTTCCCGCATCCGCCGCATGTGCGCGGCCCGCTGGACGTCGAGGTACCGCTCGGCCGAGCGTCCCGACATCAGGGCCAGCACCACCTTGACGAACAGCACCGTCTGCAGGTGCGGCTCGGCCGCCACCGGCGTCGCGAGCCACGTCTCGACATCGCTGACGCCCTGTTCGGTGATGACGTAGCGCTTGCGGTCAGGCCCGGCGCCCGGCTCAGCCTCGGCCGCGATCGCCTTCCCGTCCCGAGCCAGCCGCGCAAGCGTCGCGTAGACCTGGCCGAACGGTAGCGGCTTACCCCGGCCGAAGAAGGTGTCATAGTCGCGCTTCAGGTCGTACCCGTGGCTCGGCTCTCGCTCAAGTAGCCCCAGAAGGGCCAGTGGAACGCTCATACCGCCAGAGTCTACATCGAGTGTAGACTCGACGGTAGGCGGCTCCGGTCTTCGCGGCGACCTTCATCTGCTCGTAGTCACGCGCCTTGTCCCGCGTTGCCGGGCCGGTGATGTCCGCGACTGAGCGGAAGCTGTCCTCTTCCCCGAAGGGCTCCGACGCCTCGCGCCAGCCGGGCGGCGTGACGCCGAGCTGCTTGCCCAGCAGCGCTACGAAGATCTTCGCCTTCTGTTGGCCGAAGCCCGGAAGCGCCGCGACCCGCTTGAGCAGCACCTTGCCATCGGTGGCAGTGGTCCACAGCCGCGCGGCATCCCCGTCGTACTCGTCGACGATCAGCCGGCACAGCGCCTGCACTCGCTTGGCCATCGACCCCGGAAACCGGTGCAGCGCCGGCTGCCGCGAGAACACCGCCCCAACGCATCCGCGTCGTAGTTCGCCAGCTCCTCCGCGTCCAGCGGCCGGCCGAGTCGCAGCGTCAGCTCATATGGCGCCACGAACGCCCGCTCCAACGGGATCTGCTGGTCCCAGCCAGTCCCGGAAAGATGGAGTGATGGATAAGGTGATCAAGCAGACTCGCGAAGGACCCTGCGCACGATCTCTTCGACTTGGTCCACGGTCACCACGGACGTCTCAGGACTCTCCATCGCCCGCGTGAGGATGCGCCGGACCAGGGCCGAGGTTGGAATGTGCTCGGCGGCCGCGCGAGCCTTGAGAGCGTCCGCCAACGATGTGGGCACCCGTACCGAGACGACGGCCTGCTCGGACTCCACCGCCTCCGCCTCGGCGGCTTCGGCCTCCTCAGCCGCGTACTCGGCTCGGATCGCCTCCCGCCGGGCACGTCTGGACGGATCAGTCATTGTCGCCTACTCCCTCCAGGTAATCGCGAAAGTCGCTCCCCCGGGTCTTCCAGGCGGTGATCCCGGCTTGATCAGTCGGATCGATGATCACAGTCAGCACGAACCCGGCGTTACGCGAGTAACCGATCAGGCGAGCCGCGCCTATCCTGCTCTTCGGGTCGGGGTCGCGAAGGATCCGTCTCGGGTCCCTGGCCGCCTCCAAGGTCCACTCGGGCTCGATGTCCGTCGCGCCAAGGTAGCGATCGGAACGGTGCCGGATGTACTCCGCGTCGTCCCGGTCCCACCACAGGCCGTCCACCACAACTTACAGTGTCACACAGCTACTTACCTACGCGCCGGGCGACACCCAGATGATCACCGGCCCGGCAACTGCCTGAGCCGACGGGTACATCGGTCGCCCTGGGGATTCGGTTTGACCTTGCCAGCCGCGATAGGGATGAACGATGCTCGCCTTGCTCCATCCGCAGCTATCGACCGACTGCCCGGAGAGCAAGATTCTGCACCACCATGGGCAGTAGAAGGTGCTCAGCCTTGAGGACTCGTTCAGAAAGGCTCTCAATGGTATCGCCTGGCAGGACGGGGATTTCATGCCTGGCGATAACACGACCTTCGTCATACTCCGCGGTGACGATGTGGACCGAAGGGCCTGTGACACGGTCGCCGGAAGCCAGTACGGATTCATGAACAGCCCTGCCGTACATGCCCTTTCCGCCGTGCCGGGGAAGTAGCGACGGATGTGTGTTGATAATTCGACCAGCGTACGACTCCAGTGTACGAGGGCCGATCTTCTTCAGATAGCCCGCGGTGACGACCAAGTTGATCTGGTGCTCGCGCAGTAGAGCGCATATGGCCACGTCGAGCCGGGCCGGATCGGGATGCGTCACTCCGGACATGTGCACTGCGGGTATGCCGTGGGCTCGGGCATACGAGAGAGCGCCGGAATCCTTATTGTTACTCAGGACCAGAGCCAGATGGAACGCCGCGTCCAACCCGAGGGATGCCTGGTGTAGTGCATGCAGATTCGTTCCGGTGTGCGAGGCGAACACCGCCACGCCAAAATCAGCCACGCGCAGCACCCAATTCACCGCAGGATCAGTTCGCCGATGGTTTCGCAGCGGCCTTCATCGCCTTCTTGAAGTCCCGGACCTTGATCCTCGACTCGGGGCTGGTGACGTCCGCGATCGAGCGGTAGCTGCCGTCCTCGCCAAAGGGCGCACAGGCCTCCTTCCAGCCCGGCGGGGTCACACCGAGCTGCTTACCGAGCAGCGCCACGAAGATCTTCGCCTTCTGCTGGCCGAAGCCGGGCAACGCAGCGACCCGCTTGAGCAACTCGCGGCCGTCGACCGCACTGGTCCAGATGGCCGCCGCATCCCCGTCGTAGGAGTCCAGGATCAGCCGGCACAGGGCCTGCACCCGCTTGGCCATCGACCCGGGAAACCGATGCAGCGCCGGCTGCCGGGAGAACACCGCCCCCAACTCGTCCGGCTCGAACTCGGCCAACTCGGTCACGTCGAGCGGCCGACCCAGCCGCTGCGCGAGCTCGTACGGCGCGGCAAACGCCCGCTCAAGCGGGATCTGCTGGTCCAGCACCATGCCAATAAGGAGGGCAAGCGGGTCGCTGGTCAGCAGCTCGTCAGCCGCGTCGATCTGGCTCAGGCGTAGTCCCACGTCGTCACGGTAGCCGACTGTGCGACAAGGATCGTCACGCCGCCCGCCAGATAGCCGTACCGCGATGCATCGAAGGCGGCTGCCCGCAGGATGACGACTACGCGAAGATCACGTCACGTACGCGAGCCCAGGGCAAACCACCGTCCGCGCGCGGGCTCCTAAGCTCGAACCGCCGCATCGAGGTCGCTGACACCGCTCCGGCCGGCACCCGCCGAACGTGTGCCGCAGATCGAAGCGATGAGAATCAGATGAAGACTCCGGCGGATGCGGCGTCTCCCCGCCGCACTTCGACGGTGCTTTCGAACTTGCGCCAGTCATTCCCGTTAAATGGGTTGTTGTTGTTGATGTTGAGTAGCAGGCGGCCGGGCTTCGACGGCGATCCTTCCCAGAAGCCCCCTGCCTCGATCCAGTTCCCAGCGGCACCACCAAATGAGATCACCAGAGCGTAGGCAGTCCCGTCGGGTTTGGGCGCCGCCTTGTCCGCTTTATGCCCTGGCCAGCCCTGCGGGCCGTGCAGTCCGGCCAGAAAGACGCCGGACCAGATCTCGCCTCCGGTGCTGACCGTGACCGTGTCTCCGGGGTTGACATTGATACCGGTGTCCACCAATCCCCCACCCGGCCCATCGTAGGGGAAGAACTTCGCACCGATCACGTCGGCTCCCTGCGCAGACAGGGCCTGGACGTATTCGGCGGAAAGGGCGACCCGCGCCACCGTCCCGTCCGCGACGTGGCGAGCCGTGAACGAAACCGGAGCGCCGAGGTTCTGGGTATTGAACATTAGGCCGCTCTTGTACACTTGCTCAAGCTCCGCGATGGGATCGGCGAGGGTCTGAAAGTTGCGCCCACCAGGAACTCCGATTGTGTACGCCTTGACCTGCGAACTCTCCAGGACCTCCTTCATGCGGATGTCAACACTACCGGTCACGGAAGTGGCTCCCTGAACATTCGCTTTGAGGGCGGCCGTGAACTCCGAACTGGAGAAGGACCCCTGTGCCGTCAGGCAGATGAGGCGGCCGTACTGCACGCTGTCGATATAAAGGGGAGGATTACCCGCGCCGACGAACGGCACGACGTCATCGAAATCGACGCCGTCCCAGAATCCTTCGGCACCCGGACCGCCGGGCGTGAAGGTCACCGAGTAGAAGATCTGCCGGATGACCGCGACGGCGACGCTCTGCTTGTAGCTCTGAGTGAGGGACGCGTTCGCATCGACGCCGAAGTTGGACCCTTTGACGGTGAGTCCGAGCTTGGCGCCGACCTCCCGCAGCGTCGATGCCTTGTCCACACCAATCTTGAGGATACCCGGGGAGTCCGTCGGACTGACCTGCTGAATAATCGAGCGGCGCGCCGCGTCCATGCTCGCTGACGATGGACTCTGTATAGCCTGGCTCTGGCCCGCGCCGACGCTGTTTGAGATGAGGTCGGTAACGACGCTGACTGTGCCCGGGGAACGCGGGAGCGGGCCGACAGGCGCGACATCACCGGACAGGAGCACCTTTCCTTGAATAATCTGGCCCGGCCAGACTCCCATTGCTGCGATGTCCTGGAGAAACGCCTGCTCAACTATTTCGTTGACCAGCCTCCGGCGCTGTTCGGTGACGATGTAGGCGATCCCGCCCGCGTCAACGGTCGAGGTCTGGGGTGGGGCCAGATCGCTGGATCCGGTGACTACTGGTGGCAGTCGGCCGAGCTGCTCCAGAGAGGTTGACAGGCTGGGACCGGCGTCGATGTAGCCCGCCGCGGGGATGCTTCCCGCGCCACCAGGGATTCGGAATGAAATAACTTGTTCACTTCGGGGTCCTCGCGAGCCCGTGACCCGCGAAGACGCATATTGGCTTGCATTAATTACTTCATTACGAATTCCAGGGATCCCTGTCGCCCAAATAGGCCGGTTACTTTTGTGGCGGATGACGAGATTTCCATCGTTCTCAAGAACAAGGAAGGGATTGATGAAAGCCGGCCCCCACGTTCCAGATCCCCAGCGAGGGAGGCCATCCTTGTCGTACAGCACGAAATTTCCGTCGGTCTGCATGACAGCCCGGGTGGGCCGCTGCTCCTCCGGGAGCATCCAGGTGTCGGCGGACCAGTAAGCGTTGGCTACCCCGAGAGGTGCCACTGGTGTCGTCCGTTGGTACAGAACAAGATTACCGTCGGACTGCATGAGGAGCTCGAATAAGCCGTTGACGGACGTGAGCTTGTCATCGCGACTGAGCTGTGCGCCAGAAGGTAACCGATCGGTCATGGCAGAAACAACCCCCCGCTTGCGCAACACATACTCTCCACACCGGAGACGCATCGCCACCCTCCGAGCATGGTGGCGACAGCGATGACGTTACCCGTAGGGTGACTGCACTGCAAGACGATGATCGGCTAGGGCGGATCTAAACCGAACTTACGTGATGTTGGTCGAGACCAGGGCGGTGACCTGCGGTTTCGTGGGAATGACCAGAACGTTCGTGTCTACAAACCCTCTAGTTCGACGGGGCGTGACCACGAACTGGCTGAACCCAACAGAGAGTAGCAGGTCGTTAGTGGACACAAAATTGACCCCGTGAGCCGTTCTCGCTGGTCAGACCCCCGAATCCTTGATCGACGGTCGTAAGTTCGGTCTGAAAGCCACGACAAGATTCGGAACGAAGCTGGCGGGAGTTGACGCGGCGGGTACGTAGCCGCCGCTGCGTCCAGATGATCGCCTCTGCGGGGCACGGCATCGGCCGAGTGCTCCTGGTAGAAGCGGACGGCGAGGACGCCGGCCGTAGCATCCTCGATCAGCCGCCGGCTGGCAACCACGGCTGCGACGCCCGGTTGGATCAGGGCGTTGGGGCGGGGCGGCGGCTTTCTCGGGGCGCCGTGCTGCGGCGACTCCCGAGTCGCGGGCGGACGCAAACCGTAGCCGCGCACCTCATGGTGCCGACGGTCCGCTTCGTGAGGGAGGCGAGCGGCAGGTAGCTGTCCAGCGGCCGGTCTCGGTACCCGGTCCCGCGGCAGGTGAAGTGCAATGTGGTGTGGCTGCGCGTTCCGCGTGGCACCGCAGCCACACGAGGGGCCGGACCGGACCACACGCAGGGAGTGGGCCGTCCAACTCAGGCTACGAGCCCAACCGTGACGATCTGCGGCCAGGCCGACCTCGCCCCCTTCTACGCCATCCTTCCGACACCCGCTGGTCGAGAACCATGGCGATGAGGAGCGCCAACGGGTCCTTGGTCAGCAGTTCGTCGGCCTCGTCGATCTGGCTCAGGTGCAGTCCCACGGCACAACCGTAGCCGAGCGCCTGGCGGCAGCCTGGCCGCCGTGGTGGCGCTCACCCAGGCGGTGTTGCCGCAGATGCGCCAGCAGCGCCGCGGCGCGATCGTCCAGCTGAGCAATATGGGCGGCCAGATGTCGTTCGCAGGGTTCTCGGCGTACAGCGCGACGAAGTTCGCCCTGAGGGCTGGTCGGAGGGTCTGGCCGACGAGGTCCGCCCGTTCGGTGTCAACGTGCTGATCGTCGATCCGCACCGGCCTGTTCGACCCGACGCGCGCACCAACCAGG
>NZ_CDWTNB010000107.1:0-13801 GCF_977947065.1 Frankia sp. CgJB1 | reverse complement strand
GGCCCGGGCGGCCCGCGAGCGCGGTGGGGCGCGCGGCTCGCGCGAGCCGTGCTGGGCGTCGCGGCGCGCTGCGACGCGGGTGTCCGGCTCGTCGGGCTGCTGGCGTTTCTCGTGGTCGCGCTCGCGTTGTTCGGGTTGACGCTGCACGGCGTGGTCGCTCATCGGCTGGATGCGACCGACGGCCTGGTGAGCCGGCACGGCCGGGCGCTCGCCACGGCTCAGGAGTTGCGGGCCGCCCTGTCCCAGGCGGATGCCGCGGCGGCGGCGGAGGTCTTCGCGCCCGTCGAGCTTCTCGTCGGCAGGGGGGAGCCCGCCGCCGAGCTGCGGCAGCGCTATGACCGGATCAAGAACGGCGGGCTGTTCGAGGCGAGTGTCGCCGATGCCGCCCGTGACGTCCTGGACCTGCGCCGACTCGACCCGGCCCTGTGCGCCGCGGACCCGCCCTGGTCCGGCCCCGCGGCGCCGCCGCCCGGACCCGACGGCGCGGGGACCCGGCCGTCGCCCGGGCGGATCGCCTCATCGTGCCCTCTGGGCGTGCTCGCCGGGGGCATTCCTGTCTACAACGGGATGGTCGAACGGGCCCGGGCGAACAACCGGGCGGGGCTGTCCGTCGGCGAGGCCAACCTGCGGGCCGCCTCGACGATGATGCGCACGGAGATCCTTCCGGCGACCGAGGTGCTCGTCGCCCGGTACGCCGACGCGGTGGACACCGCCTACCAGCAGGCCACCGGCTCGCGGGGCGAATGGGCGATCGTGATCACGGCCGCTTTCGCGATCATCGCGCTCGTCGGCGTCCAGCTGCTTCTGGTCCGACGCACGAACCGACTGGTCAACCCGGGCCTGCTGCTCGGCACCGGGTGCATCCTGGCCACGGTCACCTGGACCGCGGTCGCCTTCGGAACCCAGCAGACCCGTCTCGACACCGCGCAAGACTCCGGGTACCGACCGATAAGCCTGCTCGCCCGATCGAAGACCCTGGCTCTGGAGGCACGGGTCGATGAGAACCTCTCGTTGACGGCGCTCGGCAACGGCACCCGTTTCGACGAGCACTTCGCCTGGGTGACCCGAGGCCTCGGCTTCGACGTGACCGGCGACCGCCTACCGCCCGAACCGGTCACCCGTCGTGGTTCGCTCGTCGTCGCCCTCGACGCGCGCGGGGGGGCCGGGATACCGGCGGGACTCGAGGGCGATCTGCGCTCCTGGCTGCGTATCCGGGCCTCGGTGGTGGCTCTGCTGGCCTCGTCACCGGACTCGGTCGTCGCGGCCGCGCGAGGACCGGGAGACGCCGGCTCCTCCGTCGGGGACCCGCGTTCCTCCGACACGTTCGGACAGGCGGTGACCCGGACCCTCGGGCCGGGCACGACGGCGTTCACCAGTTTCCTCGGCAAGCTCGACGTCGCGATCGACGTCGCCCGGGGCAGGTTCGAAGGAGATGCCCGCTGGGCCGCCGCGGCGTTGCGCGATCTCGAGCTGGCCGGCCCGGCGCTCGTCCTCACCGCGATCGTCGCGGCCGCGGCGGGGATGTGGCCCCGGCTCCGGGAGTACCTGTGAGTCCGCCCGGTCGGACCGGGCGCCGGCACCCCCCCATCCCGACCAGGGGAGTGGGCCCGGTGCTCGGGGGGATCCTCGTCGGCTGCATGGTCCTCGTGGGCGGTACGGGCTGCAGCACCGCCCGTAGCCCCCTTCCGCTGGAGGCCGCCCCGATGCCGCCATCACCGGTGCCGGGCGCCGAGCCCACGCAGGCGTCGGCGGGATCGGCCAACCCGGATGGAACCTGTCGCCGGGATGGCAGACCGCTCCGGTCGAGCAATCCCCCCCTCACCCCGATGCCTCCCCCCGGCCGGATGCCGGTGGGCAGCCGCCTGCGCGCGATCGCGCAGGACCGCGGCTACCTGCGCGTGGGCATCGCCACCGACGCGCCCCCGGCCGGGTTGATGAACTGGCGCACCTTGCGACTGGAGGGGTTCGACGTCGGCATAGCCCGCGCGGTCGCCGCGGCCATCTTCGGTGCCGAGCGGGTCGACAATCATGTCCAGTTCCGTGCCGTCACCACCTCCGAGCGGGAGGACCTGCTCCGTTCCGGCATGGTCGACATGCTCGTGGCCACCATGACCATCACCTGCGAGCGCAAGCGGCAGGTCCGGTTCTCCGACGTGTACTACGAGTCGACTCTGCGGTTGCTGATCCGGGAGAACGCCGGGTTCCGCGGTATCGCCGATCTCGTCGGACGACCGGTCTGCTCGTCGGCGGGGAGCACGTCCAGCGAGAAGCTGGCGCAGCTGCCGGCGCCGGGACCCCGACCGGTGACCCGGGCCCGCATCGCCGACTGCCTGGTCGCGCTCCAGCACGGTGACGTCGACGCGATCGCCGGCGACGATGTCCTCCTCGCCGGGCTAGCCGCCCAGGACCCCGACACGACGGTGCTCGGGCCGAGCGCCTTCGGCGCGGGCTCCGAAGCCGGCGGCTGGCTCGACGAGCCCTACGGTATCGCCATGCCGATCACCGGGGACACGGCGGGAGACGACGAGTTCGTCGCGTTCGTCAACGGCGTGCTTCGCGAGATCATGCTCGACGGAACCTGGTCCCGCCTGTACGACGAGTGGCTGCGACCGGGCCTACGCGTACCCGGCCGCCCCCCGCTGCTCGACGGCGGCCGTCCCTGATCGGGCCGTGAACCGGCGGGCCGGGCGGGCCAGGCGAAGCCCGGGAGCTCCAGGTCTCCCGGGGGCGAGCACGAGATCGAAGCCGGCGATTCATGGCGATTCATGATGAACGATGCGCATCCGAGGCCTAGTACCCGAACTCTGATGATTATTACAGTTCGGGTGGTAGACCGGCAAGCCGTGCGCTGGCGTCCCAGAGCTGGTTGCAGCGCGCGACGTCGGTACCGGGTTAAGGAGGCGCTGCTCGCCGCGATCGCCGCCCGGGAGTTGGAGCGGCAAGGCGCCGAACTCGCCACCGCGATGCGTGGTGGAAGGACGCCCGAGGCGGTACTGCGCATGGCGATGCACCACTACATCACCTGGGCACTGGAGTACCCGGCACGCTTCAGGCTGGTATTTGGCGCCTGGTCGATCGACTCGCGGGAGCTGAGCACTGCGGCCTGACAGCGGCCCACGCCGCGCAGACCATGCTCGTCGATACCGTCACCGCGGCCCAACAGCTTGGTGCGTTGCCCGCAGGTGACCCGGTGCGCGTGGCATCTCTCGTGCGGGCACTCGCGCACGGGGCTGCCGACCTTGCCCTGGCGGGGCATCTCGCCGCTGACGGGAAGGGTCACGCGAGTCCCCAGCAACTCGTCGACGACCTGCTTGACCACCTGCGCACCGCAGCTCAGCGCCTATGAGCAAGGAAGCTACGGCTGAGCAAGGAAGCTGGCTGAGCAAGGATGTCAACGTCAGAGCAGCGTGCGGGGACGGATGCGGTTCGCCTGGTCGACGAGGCGGACCCGGCTCGCCCGGTCACCGGCCAACCGGGCCATCTCCCGGTAGGTCTCGGCCAGTCCGAAGCGGAGGTCCCGTTCCACCATGACCCGACCGAGCAGGGTCGGTGGCCGGGGCGCATCCGCGGCCGGGTAGGCGGCCGGGTAGGCGGACGAGTAGGTCGTGACGAGGGCCAGGGCGGCGGTGAACAGGTCACGGTGCAGTTCGGCCCGGCGTCGTTCGCCCAGGTCGAGCCTTGGATCGGCCAGTATCGTCGCCGCCCGGTGCAGGGCCGCCGATCCCGAGGCCGCGCGGTCTGGTCGGGTGGCCCGGCCGACGAGCACCCCGATCATGCGGATCCGCGACGCGGTGTAGGCGGCGGACGACGGAGGGACCCGTAGATAAGCGTCGATCTTGTCGGCCGGATTGGTCCGGCATCGGGCCAGCCCGAACGCCGCGCTGGTCGTGCTCGGATCGATGGTGGAGACGACGTCGAACAGGGCTGCGGCCCGGTGCCGGGCCGCGTCACGTTCAGGCGCGGTGCCCGCGGTGCCCGCGGTGGTCGCCATGTCCGCGAGTGCGGTCGCGAGGGCGAGGCGCGGAGCGAGCTCCCCGGGGACCCGGGAGTAGACCCGGTCGAACGCCGCGGCGGCCACGGCCGGTTGTCGTCCGACGAGGGCGTGCAGGCCCCGGTACCAGTCGACCCGCCATTCCCGCGGCTGCTCCGCGGCCGCGTCGTCCAGAGTGCCCGCCGCCTCATGGAGCTGCCCGGCCCGGATCTGGGTGCGGGCCAGGGATAGCCGCACCTCGGTGGTTCTCGGGACGATCGCCGCCAGCCGGGTGGCCAGGGAGGCCGGTTCCTCGTCCGAACCGGCGGTCAGTCCGGGCGCCCATGGATCGTCCTGGTCGATGCGCAGATCGGGGAGGACCTCCCACCATGCGGGGGTCCCGGCGGGCCCCGCCTCCCCGGTGGGATGCCCGACGGCGTCGAACCACCGGCTGGCCAACGGGGGGACCGGCCCCTCCGCTCTGGCCACGATCTCGTAGAGCACCCCCACCAGTTCGTCGGCGAGCTCCGTGGTGCTCTGGAAGCGCTGGTCGGGATCGGTCGCGGTGGCCCGGCGCAGGAGCCGGTCCAGGGATTCGAAGTCCCGCAACGGGGCATGGGCCCGGCGCGGCGGCAGGGTGTGCCGGTAGGCGCCGAGGAAGCCCGGGAACCGGCCGAGGACGAGACGGGCCAGGGTCCGGGCGACGGCGAAGATGTCGGTGGTGACCGTGGGCGCGGTGCGCGCGATGCCCGCCGGGCGTTCCCCGTCGTCGTCGAGTTCGGGGGCCCGGTAGCCGGGCGTGGACAGGTATCCCGACACGCGGTCGTCGAGCCGGCGCGCCCCGCCGAGGTCGATCAGTTTGACGTCCTCGGCGGTGACCATCACGTTTTCCGGTTTCAGGTCGCAGTAGACCAGCCCGAGGCGATGCAGATGCCCGAGGGCCGGAAGCACCCGCAGCAGGTAGCGGATCACATCGGCGGCCGACGGCGGAGCCGACCGCCCGTCCGCTCCCGCCACCCCGACCTCGGCCAGGCCGGCCAGGGACACCCCCGGCACGTACTCCATGACGATGTAGTCCTCGCCATGGTGGGTGACATAGTCGAGGATCTTGACGATGCCCGGATGGGACACCGTGGTCAGGATGCGCCGCTCTCCCTCGGCGATCCGACGCGCCTCCGGGTTCGCCGCGTCGAGCAGGCCCTTGAGCACCACCCAGGCCTGCACGTCGTCGCCGCCGAGGTTGTCGTCGGTCGCGGCATATACCCAGCCGAGCCCGCCGTGCGCGATGACGCCGTGCACGGTGTAGCGGCCGACCCGTTCGCCCGGTCGCAGCTTGACGGTGAACGAGTAGCGGTGGCCGCATCCCGCGCAGCTGCCCTCCAGGGCGACGCTCTCGTCCTGCTCGTCCCGGCCCGGCCGGGCCACGGGCGTGCCGCACCCGGCGCACTCCCGCAGGCCCGTGGGAACGCTGGGCGCGCCCAGGAGGGGCGGGGTCGACCCGGGGGGCGGGCCGACCAGGTGCGGGAGCCGGAGCGGATCACGGTGGGCGCCGGCCGCCGGACCCCGCCGGGGTAGCGCGGTCACCCGGGGAGCCGGCAGATTCACCGACCCGGGTTCCCCGACGATGGGAGGCCCGGCAGGGGGTCTCGCGCTGTCCTCCGTCATGGGCCCCTCTTCGCCGACGGGCACCATTCGCGTGCCGGGTCCACCCGCCACCCCGTGCCGTCGTTCCCCGGTGGGTCGTCCCCGAGCGCCGTCGTCCGGTCCGTTCGTCGCCTTGTCCGTGCGACGGCTTGTCCGTGCGACGGCTTGTCGGCATGGAATGCCGTGGCGCGGTGGATCCCCGTGGTCGGGCGGTGCGCGCTGGTACGTGACCAGCCTGCCATGCGGTCGGGTTGCCCGCCGTGACGGAGCCCGGTTGCGTCGGCTACGAGTTGTTTGGCGGGCGAGGGCCCTGGGACGCGTCCCACCGAAATGCCGCACCCACGATCGGGTGGTCGAGGATCGGGTGGTCGAAGCAGGTGCCGACCCGGTCACCGCCGGCGCTCGGCGGCGCGGGCCTTCACGGTCGCGCTGAGGCCGCGCGCGGTGGTTTCGGCACGCTGCTTCAGCGGCCCGAGGGTGCGGCGCAGCCGATCGATCCGTCCCTCGCCGCCGCGGGTGACATCCGCCGCCTCGCCCTCCCCGTAGTCATGATCGGGATGGTCCGCCGCGCTCAGCCGCCAGTAGCCACGGGTCGACAGGTCGGCGCGGTCCAGCCCCGAGGCGAGCAGGTGACGGCGGATCCGGCGTACCGCCGTGGCCTCGCAGGCCACCCAGGCCGCGGTGCCGGCGGGCAGGGGTATGGCCTCGACGGCCTCGGCCAGCAGTGCGCCGGGAACCCCGCCGTTACGGTGCAGCCAGGTGACGGTCGTCGCGGGGGTGACCGGGAGAGCCCGCTGGCGGCCGGCGTCGCGAACCTCCGCCACCACGGTCACCGGTACCCGAGTGGGCAGCCGTTCCAGCACCGTCGCCAGTGCGGGCAGGCCGGTCTCGTCGGCGGCGAGCAGGTGGTGCGCGGCCGACGTCCGCACCTCGTATCCACCCCCCGGTCCGGCGATGGCGAGATGGTCACCGGGCCGGGCGGTACCCGCCCACCGCCCAGCCGGGCCCTCGCCGTGCAGGAGCATCTCGATCTCCAGTTCGAGGGCCTCAGCGTCGAACCGGCGCGGGGTGTAGGTCCGCACGATCGGGCGGGGCGCACCCGCCGGGAAGACGGGTCGTCCGTCCGGCCCCCAGCCCGGAACGGTCGGTTCGGTCTGCCCGTCGGCCGGCAGGAAGATCTTCACGTGCTGCGCGGCCCGGGGCAGCGAGAATCCGGCCAGCGCCGGCCCACCGAGCGTCACCGTCACCATGTCCCCGGTGAGCGGGGTGACGCGGACGACCCGCAGCCGGCGCGGGGCCGGCCGGGCGTGCCGCGGCGCGGGCCGGTTCTCCGCCTACGCCGACGGGCGGCCGTCGCGCCCGTCCGGTAGTCCGGTCGGGTGGGGCGTGGATGGCACGGAGGAGCCCGGCCCGAACGTCGACATCGGCTCTTGCGTCCTGCCTCTCGTGACCGCGGGCCGGACTGGTTCTGGCCCGCACGGACGAGCTTCAGGCCCGGGACGGGGCCGTCCCGACCTCCGCGAGCCCGGGTGGCATTCCAGGACGAACCTATGCCCCGCCATTCGGGCGATGACTCGCGGAGGGGCGCGACGGTCGTTCCGTACCTGCCCCGTACCTGCCCCGACAGGATCATCCTCCTTAACAAGGAAAATTTTCGGTAAGACGATGAGGCGCATGTTGGAGGTCGCAGTGATCGATGACCCGGCCGCCGCGGGGGCCGCGCTCGACCCGGTCCGGGCGAGTTTGCTGGCCGCGCTCGCGGAGCCGGGTTCGGCCAGCACCCTGGCCGCTCCCGTGGGGCTGTCACGTCAGCGGGTCAATTACCACCTGCGGGCCCTGGAGCGTCACGGGCTGGTCGAACTCGTCGAGGAACGCAGAAGGGGCAACTGCACCGAGCGCGTACTACGGGCGACGGCGGCCTCCTATGTGATCTCGCCGACCGCGTTGCCGGCGGTCGCCCCGGATCCCGGCCGGTCGCCGGATCAGCGCTCTGCCCGATGGCTGCTCGCGCTCGGTGCCCGGTTGGTGCGGGAGGTCGGCGACCTCATCACCGGTGCCACCGCTGCCCGGCAGCGGCTGGCGACGTTCGCGATCGACAGCGAGATCCGATTCGCTTCCGCCACGGACCGCGCCGCGTTCGCCACGGAGCTCGGGGAGACGGTTGCTGCCCTCGTTGGCAGGTACCACGACACCACCGCCGAAGGCGGGCGCTCCCACCGTTTCGTCATCGCCCTGCACCCGAGCGTCACGCGGCCCGAGCGGGTGGCTGTCGGATCCGATGCGGGGGAGGACGTCCTCGGCCTTGGCACCGCCGGTCCCACCGGCACCGACGGTCCCACCAACGCAGCTGGCCCCACCGGAACCGATGGCCCCACCGCAACCAAGGAGAACTAGAGATGTCCCGTGAGTTCGAGATCCGCCGCGAGGGCGTGCTGCCCACCTCCCCGGAGGAGTACTGGGACGCCGTGACCACCGGTAACGGCGGATGGCTGTGGCCGATGGAGTTCGAGCCCCGGCAGGGTGGCGCAGCGCCCTTCGGGGGCACGGTCACCGTCTGGGACCCGCCGCACCACCTCGTCACCCGGGTGGAGGGTGCGGACGGCTGGTTCAACCAGCTGGAACACGTGATCGAGGGCCGGGACGGCGGCATGACCTCCTTCCGCTACGTCCACAGCGGGATCTTCGTCGACGACTGGGAGAACCAGTACGACGGCGCCAGCCAGCACACCGACTTCTACCTGCACACGCTCGGCCAGTACCTGCGGTACTTCAGCCGCCGGCCGGTGACCTACGTCGCGGCCGACGCGCCGGCGTCCTCGACCGCGCCGGACGCGTTCGTCCGGCTGCGCCGCGAGCTCGGCGTCGCCGACGAGGTCGGCCAGGGCGACGCGCTGCGCGTCACCCTCCCGGGCATCGACCCGCTGGACGCCGTGGTCGACTACCTGCATCCCCACTTCCTCGGCCTGCGGACCGGCGACGGGCTGTACCGCTTCTTCGGCCGCAACGCCTTCGGCGCCCCGATCGGCATCGCCCTGCACCTGTTCGCCCCCGGCGCCGACCAGGCGAAGACCACCCAGGCCTGGACCGACTGGCTGCAGGACGTGTTCGCCTAAGCGCCTTTCCGTCGATCCCCGCCGTTTTGCCGATCTCCGCCGTTTCGTCGATCTCCGCCGGCTCGTGTCGGGCCGGCACCGGCACCCGGTCAGGGATGACGGTCATACTCCGAACGCCCGTGCCAGCCGCGTCAATCCCTCCGTGATCTCCACCGGCGGGTGCGTGGTGAAGGACAGGCGCAGCGTCGCGGGGTCCGGCGGCCCCGCGAAAAAAGGAGCACCGGGAACGTAGGCCACGTCGTGCTCCACCACGCCGGGCAGCAGGGCGGTGGCGTCGTGACCGTCGGGGAGGCGGGCCCAGACGAACATGCCGCCCTCGGGCCGGTTCCAGCTGCTCCCGGGCGGCAGTGCCCAGGCGAGCCCGTCGAGGAGCGCGTCGCGGCGTTCGCGGTAGGCGGCGCACATCCGCGCGATGTGCAGGTCGGGGTCGGCGTCGGCCAGATACCGGGCGGCGGCGGCCTGATCGACCGTGGAGGTGTGCAGGTCCGCGGCCTGCTTGGCGATCACGCAGGCCCGCCGCAGCATGGCCGGGGCCCGCAGCCAGCCCAGTCGCATCCCTGGGGCCATGATCTTGTAGAAGCTGCCGAGTAGGACGGTGCGGTCGGCGGCGTCGGCGAACGACGCGATCCACGGCTCCCGCGTGCCCTGGAAGCGCAGCTCACCGTAGGGGTCGTCCTCGACGATCCACAGGCCCTGCTCCGCGGCCACCCGGGCGACGGCCGCGCGGCGCGCCGCGGACAGCGTCCGACCGGTGGGGTTCTGGAAGGTCGGCACCAGGTAGAGCAGCCTGGGACGCTCGCGGGCCACCGTCTCCGCCAGCCGGTCGGGGAGGATCCCGTGCTCGTCGGTGGGGACGGGCACCACCCGGGCACCCGCGAGGCCGAGGCACTGCAGGGCAGCCAGATAGGTCGGATCCTCCACGAGGACCGCGTCACCCGGCTCCACGAGCGCCGCCGACAGCAGCGTCAGGGCCTGCTGCGAGCCCTTCGTGATCAGCAGGTCGTCCGCTCGGGTGGGCAGGCCGCGGCGCGCCAGGCGGTCCGCGACCGCTTGGCGCAGGTCCGGGTCGCCCTCCGTGGCGGAGTACTGCAGCACGCGCCGCGGCTCCTCGGCGAGCACCCGGTCGTAGGCGCGCCGGATCCCGTCGGCGTCGAAGAGCTCGGGAGCGGGTAGACCGCCGGCGAAGGAGATCACCTCCGGGCGGGCGGTCAGCGCGAGGATCTCCCGCACTGGCGAGGTGCGCACGGCGCCGGCTCGGGCGGCGAGACCGGGCACCGCAGCGGCGGGTGGAGCGGCGTTGGTCATGGCGGCTCCTCGAACTCCTTCTCCGGGTTCTCCCCGACGTACACGACCACTCGCCGCCAACCGCCGGGACGGCCGTACAGCGGCGTTCCAGCATGTGGACTGTGCTTCCCGCATCCTGGACTTTCTGGCGATCATAGCCATCGGCGCCGGCTCACGTGGCCGCCCGCGACTCCGAGCAGGCCGAGCAGCACGTTCACCAGGAATGGGGATGGCAGAGGTCATCATGCCCCTTCGTCTCGGGCGCAGACGATGTCTCCGATCGGGCTGGTTGAGGGGGCTGCTCGTGAACAGGCACCGAACGCCGACGGCGTGGGTAAGACGTCCGCACGGAGAAAGCCAGACTGCGGACCTGGACGGAATGGCGACGGGGAATTCTCCTGTCGCAGTGGTTTATGCGGAACTCATGGAACAGAAATAGAGCGCCCGGATCGCAGAGAATGCCTGCCGGCTGGACCACGACCTCGACGGTCGCGATCGGGCGGGAGATGATCAGGGGAGCGTGTCGGACATCGAACTGATACAGTCCGGCGGAGTCGAGTGTCGTCGACTCTAAGTGTCGCGCTGGTCGCCGGGAGTCCGGTCGCCCGGCACCGGCCAGGGTTCCTTCCCGGGAGACTTCACATGCGCAGCGCCAAGGATTTCTTCGCTCCCCTCGCCGTGGGGGCGCCACTCCCGCCTCGCGAGATCCCGTGGCGGCCGTCCCGGATGATTCACTTCTTCGACCCGAGCAACGAGAAGATGGCGGCGAAGCTGCCGCAGATCATCCCCCGGGTCGACGTGCTACTCGGGAACCTCGAGGACGGCGTCCGGGCGGACAACAAGATCGTTGCCAGGGAGAACCTGATAAAGATCGTCGACGGCGCGGACTTCGGTGAGACGCAGTTCTGGATCCGCCTGAACAGCCTCGACTCACCCTGGGGGCTCGACGACCTGCTCACGCTCGTGCCCGCCATCGGCGAGAATCTCGACGTGGTGATGGTGCCCAAGGTCCAGGGGGCGGAGGACATCCACTATGTGGACCGCCTCCTCGCCCAGTTGGAGGCAAAGGCCGGCCTGTCCCGCCCGGTGCTTGTCCATGCGATTCTGGAGACCGCGCGAGGGGTCGCGAACGTCGAGGAGATCTGCGCGGCAAGTCCCCGCATGCAGGGCCTGTCCCTTGGCCCGGCGGACCTGGCGGCGGACCGGCGGATGAAGACAACCCGTGTCGGCGGTGGGCACCCCGGCTACCTGGTACGCCAGGATCCGCGGCCGGACGACCCGGCGGCCGTCCGAGCCACGTTCCAGCAGGATCCCTGGCACTATACGCTCGCCCGGATGGTAGACGCCTGCGCGGCGAACGGGATCATGCCGTACTACGGGCCGTTCGGTGACATCGCCGACGTCCTCGCCTGCGAGGACCAGTTCCGCAACGCGTTCCTGCTCGGGTGTGTCGGGGCGTGGTCACTGCATCCCGTCCAGATCGACATCGCGAAGAAGGTCTTCAGTCCCGAGCCCGCGGACGTCGAGTGGGCAAAGCGCGTCGTCGCGGCCATGGGCGACGGAACGGGTGCCGTGATGGTGGACGGCACGATGCAGGACGACGCCTCGGTGAAGCAGTGCCGGGTCATCCTCACTCTCGCCACTCGCCTCGCCGCCCGGGACGCGCAGCTCGCGGCGGCCTACGGACTACCCGCGCCGGAGGCACGATGACCGGCACCGCGGCCGCGGGTTCCCCGGCGGGTCCCCCGCCCGCGGGCCTCCCGTCCGCCGCGTACCGTCCGCGGCGTTCCGTCCTCTACATGCCCGGGGCCAACGAGCGCGCCATGGAGAAGGCCAGGAATCTGCCGGCCGACGCGCTCATCCTGGACCTCGAGGACGCGGTGGCGCCCGTTGCCAAGGAGCGCGCCCGGGAGCAGGTCTGCACGGCGATGGCCGACGTCGCCTACGGCCACCGGGAGGTCACGGTTCGCGTCAACGCCCGCGGCAGCTCTTGGCATGCCGACGACCTGCGCGCCGTGGGACGGGTGGGCCCGGACGCCGTCGTGGTGCCGAAGGTCGAGTCGCCGTCGGACGTCCATGCGATCGAAAAAGGGCTCGAGGCGGCCGGCGCGCCGGACCGCACCATGATATGGGCGATGGTGGAGACACCTGGTGCCATCCTGCGCGCCCAGGAGATCGCCCAGGCGTCGCCCCGGCTCACTGTCCTCGTGATGGGCACCAACGACCTGGCCAACGAGCTTCGTGCCGAATTCGTGCCCGGCCGCGCCCCGCTGCTGACCGGCCTGGGACTGTGTCTGCTGGCCGCGCGCGCGAATGGAACCGTGATCCTCGACGGTGTCTACAACGACATCCGTGACGCCGACGGCTTCGCGGCGGAATGCCGCCAGGGCCGCGAAATGGGATTCGATGGTAAGACGCTTATCCACCCCAACCAGATCGAGACGTGTAACCGCACGTTCTCACCCACCGAGGCCCAGGTCGCGCAGGCCGCGGAGATTGTGCGGGTGTGGGAGGAGGCACTACGCGAGGGCCGCGGAGTGGCGACCGTCGACGGCCGGCTGATCGAGAACCTGCACGTCGACAACGCGCGCCGGATTCTCGCCGTCAGCGCGGCCATCGCGGGTCTGGCCGACGGCCAGACGGCCTCCTGACGGTAGCTGTTCTGGCCGTAGCTGTTCTGACGGTGACAGTTCAGCCGCTCCGACGGCTGTAGGGATGCGACAGCCTCTCCACCGCGGTGGAAGCCACCGTCGTTCTCTGCCAGCGTGATCCAGACTCTCGGACCCGCGGGCGATGTCTCCTGTCGGTCAGTGCAGGGGCCGGTGCGCGGTCTCGGGGAGCCGGCTGAAGACCACGGTGCTGACCAGGGCGACGGCGGTGACGTACCAGCCGAAGGAGGCGGCGTGGCCGATGTCCACGAGGTAGGTGGCGACGTAGGGGCCGGTGCCGCCGAAGAGGGCGACGGAGAGCGCATAGGGGAACCCGATACCGGAGCTGTGCAGGCGCGCCGGGAACAGCTCGGCGACCACCGCGCTCGAGATGCACGACCAGCAGGCGAGAAACACCAGCCCCATGATCTGGACCAGGAGCAGCCTGGTGGTCGAGCCGTCCAGGAGGGCCAGCATCGGAACCGTGCCGACCACGAAGAAGGTGCCGAAGGTGAGCAGCATCGGCCGCCTGCCGACGCGGTCCGAGATCGCTCCGAAGACTGGCTGCAGGGCGAGGAAGATGGTCAGCGCGACGACACCGGAGAGCAGGCCGTGCTTGAGGTTGGAGCCCACCGTGATGTTCGCGTACGTCGGCAGGTAGGCGGTCCATACATAGAACACCAGCGCCGGGGCCGCGGTCAGCCCGAACACCTGGAGGGATTCCCTGGGATGCCGGCGGAGGAACTCGAACATGTCGGCACGACGGGCACCGGCCGGCTCGTCCGCCGTCTTAGTGAGGGTCTCCTTGGCGTGCGTCCGGATCCACATGCCGACCACGGCCGCGACCGAGCCGAGCAGGAAGGGGATCCTCCAGCCCCAGCTGGTCATGTTCTGCGAGTCCAGCGTGCTGGCGAGTAAGGCGCTGATTCCGATCGCCGCCAGGTTGGCCGAGGTCGCACTGATGTAGAAGAAGCTCGAGTACAGCCCCCGACGGCCATCCGGTGCGGACTCGATGAGAAACGCGCTTCCCGCGGCATACTCGCCTCCCGCGGAGGCGCCCTGGATCAGCCGGGCCAGCAGGAGCAGCGCCGGGGCGGCGACCCCGACCTGCTCGTAGGTGGAGGCAAGCCTCAATGCCGCTT